>NZ_JASCXP010000099.1:0-19467 GCF_030010695.1 Nocardia sp. CC201C | reverse complement strand
CATCGCAGCAGTCGAGCAGGGCCGGGCGCAGCCAGGCGGCCTCCATACTGTTGAACTCGTCGAGCACGACCATGAGCTGCACTTTCTCGTATTGCGGAAGTTGAATTCCGACTAACGAAATAGTGGCACGGGTCACGCTCTGCCGTCAACAGTTTGTTGAAGTTCGGTGGTGACAGTCTGCGCCCAGGCGCGGCGAAAATACCCGGAGAATGACGAATCCCGCTGCTGTGCAGCGGGATTCAGGAAACTCTGAACCGGTTCAGGACCGGGTGCGGTTGAGATAGTTATAGACGGTGAACCGGGTGACGCCCAACGCCTCGGCAACCTTCTCGGCGGATTTCCGGTAGCTGAACGCGCCCCGCTCCTCCAGCAACCGCACCGCCCGCTGCTTCTCATCGCGCGGCAGATCGTCCAGCCGCCCACCGAATTCGGCCGCGACATCGCTGAGCAGACGGTCGATGCCCTGATCGGTCTCCGCGCCCGTTGCGGCCAGTCGCACCCCGGCGAGGGTCGCGCCCTCCCACACCAGCGGGACGTCATCGGGGGCGCACTCCTCCGGCGGCACCAACCTGCCCCCGACCCGTTCCAGCAGTGGGGCCACCGTCACCAGCACCGGATGGCTCGTGTCCAGCGTCGCGCGCTCACTCATCGACACGCTCGACCTGCAGGGTCACCCGGGTCGCACCATGTGCGAAGGCGGCGGCGAGCATATCGCGCAGCGCGGGCAGCAGGGCCTCGTCGGAACCCGATACCGACGTGCCCAGGGGGCCGAATTCACAAGCCAGACCGGCACTTTGCAGGACATCGAGGGTTTCGGTGGCATGCGGCGGCGGCTGCCCTTCGCCGTGGAAGGGTTCGGTGGTGAACTCCGCGCGCAGCCGCATGGCCCTCAGGCTACCGCCACCACTCCCCCGGTAAACTTCCGCCATCCGGAAACTTCGACGAGGCGGTTCAGTGGCGAATTCAACCAGCGGGCGCTCCGGCGGCGTGCAGTCGGTGGAGCGGGCGTTCGGCCTGCTGGAGACCATGGCCGACCAGGGCGGCATGATGGGACTGTCGCAGTTGGCCGAGGCTTCCGGCCTGCCGCTACCCACGATCCACCGGCTGGTGCGCACCCTCGTCGATCTGGGGTATCTGCACCAGGATCCGTCGCGGCAGTACGTGCTGGGGCCGAAGCTGATCAAACTGGGCGAGAGTTCGGCACGCATGCTCAGCTCTCAGGCGCGACCGCATCTGGCGCGGCTGGTTGACGAACTCGGGGAATCGGCCAATATGGCCATGCTGGACGGGGATCGGATCGTCTACGTCGCCCAGGTGCCCTCGCGGCATTCGGTGCGTATGTTCACCGAGGTGGGCCGCCGGGTGCTGCCGCACTGCACCGCGGTGGGCAAGGCCATTCTGGCCGGAATGCCGCCGGAGCGGGTGCGAGAGCTGTTGCAGCGCACCGGCATGCCGCGCTACACCGACCACACCGTCACCGATGCCAGGGAATTCACGCGGCAGTTGCAGCGCGCCGCCGAGAACGGTTATGCCATGGACGACGGAGAGCAGGAGGTGGGAGTGCGCTGCGTCGCCGTCGCGGTGCCCGAAGCCCCCGCACGACTGGCCATCTCGATCTCCGGACCGGCCGGGCGGATGAGCGATGAGCTGGTGGCGCGGGCGGTGCCACTGCTCGCGCAGGTCGGCCGCGCGTTGGCGGCCGACCTGCGGTGAAACACTAACCACCCAGGACGAGTTCGATACCGGAGATGGCGAAGTAGGCGGCGAAGACCGCGCTCACGATCCACACCAGCCCGTGGATCTCCCCGAACTTGCCGCGCGCCGCCTTGATCACCACGTAGGCGACCAGGCCGGCACCGACGCCATTGGTGATGGAGTAGGTGAACGGCATGAGCACGATGGTCACGAAGGCCGGGATGGCCACTTCCAGGTCCGACCAGTCGATCTTGCGGGCCTGGGTCATCATGAGCGCGCCCACCAGCACCAGGGCGGGCGCGGCGGCCTGAATCGGCACCACCGCCGCCAGCGGCGTGAAGAAGATGGCCGCGCAGAACAGTCCACCGGTGACCACACTCGTGAGTCCGGTACGGGCCCCCTCACCGACGCCCGTAGCGGATTCCACGTACACCGTGCTGCCCGCGCCGCCGGTGGCCCCGCCGATGATCTGCGCGACACCGTCGGTGGTCAGGATCTTGCCGAAGCCGGGCATGCTGCCCTTCTCGTCCAGCAGTCCGGCCTCGTCGCAGACGCCGAAGACGGTGCCCATGGCGTCGAAGAAGCCGGTCAGCACCAGGGTGAACAGCACCACGCTGGCGACCAGCGCACCCGCCTCGGCGAAGCCGCCGAACAGGTCGACATTGAACATGAGGCCGAAATCCGGTGCGGCGAACAAGGATTCGGGCGCTTCCGGAACGACGGTGCCCCAGGCCAGCGGGTCGATGGTGGCCACCGAGTTGATGATGATCGCGAGTACCGTCGCCACGGCGATGCTGATCAGCATGGCGCCGGGCACCTTGCGGGCGAACAGCGCCAGCATGAGCAGCAGTCCGACGGCGAACACCACCACCGGCCAGCCCTCGAGATGTCCGTCCACGCCGAGCGTGACCGGCGGTCCGCCCGCCGCGCCATTGCCCACCACCCCGGAGGACACCAGGCCGATCATGGCGATGAACATGCCGATGCCCACGCCGATGGCGTTCTTGAGCGCCAGCGGAATCGCGTTGATGATCATGGTGCGCAGGCCGGTGGCGGCCAGCACCACGATCACCGCACCCATGAGCACCACCAGTCCCATGGCCTGCGGCCAGGTCATGTGCGGGGCGGCCTGGTAGGCCACCACCGGCACCAGGCCCAGGCCCGCGGCCAGGGCGAGCGGCACATTGCCGACCAGTCCCATGAGCACGGTGGAGAGCCCGGCGGCGAGCGCCGTGGCGGTGGTCAGCTGGGGGATGCTGAGCTTGTCGCCGTTGATATCGGTGACGCCGCCGAGAATCAGCGGAACCAGCAGGATGACATAGGCCATCGCCACGAATGTGGTGATGCCGCCGCGGATTTCGCGGGAAACGGTGGTCCGCCGTTCGCTCAGTTTGAAGAACCGGTCGAGTGGGGACCGGACGGCGACGGTATCCGGCTGTGATCGGCCGGACGGGGACTGGATCTGGGTCATGGCTGCCCTCCTCAGGGCATAGCCGACCTGCGGTCCGACCCGAATGCGTCGGACCGAGGATGCGGTCGTTGCTGTTGTGGGGTCTCTACCGCGTGGAATGCGGTCTGCCCCTGTTGATCAACTGCTCCGGAGTAAGGCTCCGGTGGCCTGTGTTTCCTTCCGTGCGCTCGGGTGGGGTCGTCGGGTGTGGGGGTTCATCGGGACTGCTGTCGCAGCAGCCGTTGCCGGGCCAGGACCCCGGCGTGGCCGACCATGTCGTGTGGCAGCGTGCGCAATTCGTCGTTCTCGACCACGGTGCGGCCGCCGACCAGCAGCCGCGCCAGCGGCGGGGTGGGGCCGAACACCAGCGCGCACACCGGATCCTCGACCGCGGCCCGGAAGCCGTCCACCCGCCAGACGGCGATATCGGCGAGCTTGCCGGGCTCCAGTGAACCGATCTCGCGCTGGCGGCCCAGATTGCGCGCACCGCCGAGGGTGCCGAGCTCGAGAGCCTGGCGGGCGGTGAGCGCGGTGGGACCGTGCACGGCGCGCTGGAACAGCATGGCCTGGCGCATCTCTCCGGCCAGGGAGGTGAGTTCGCTGGAGGCGGCGCCGTCCACGCCGAGTCCGACCGGCGCGCCGGCGGCGAGCAGTTCGCTCACCCGCGCGATACCCGCGCCGAGCCGGGCATTGGAGCTCGGGCAGTGCGCCGTGCCGGTGCCCGTCTCGGCGAAGCGGCGGATATCGGCGTCGTGCAGGTGCACGGCGTGGGCGAACCACACGTCGTCGCCGAGCCAGCCCAGCTTCGCCATGTATTCGACCGGGGAGCAACCCATCTGCTCGCGGCAGTGCTGCTCCTCGTCGAGGGTCTCGGCGAGATGGGTGTGCAGCCGCACACCCTTGGTGCGGGCCAGCACGGCGGCGTCGAGCATGAGGCCCTCGGTCACCGAGAACGGTGAGCACGGGGCCACGGCCACCCGCAGCATGGAGTCGAAGGACGGATCGTGGTACGTGTCGATGATTTCGGCCGTGCTGGCCAGGATGTCGTCACGACGCTCGACCACCTCGTCGGGCGGCAGGCCGCCGTCGGACCGCCCGCGATCCATGGAACCGCGACACGGGTGGAAGCGCAGCCCCACCTCCTGCGCGGCGCGCACCTCCGCGGCGAAGAGATCGCCGCGCCCCTTCGGGAACAGGTAGTGGTGATCGCTGGAGGTGGTGCAGCCGGTCAGCGCCAGCCAGCTCAGCGCCGCGGTGGCCGCGCCGTACACGACGTCGGCGTCCATCCGCGCCCAGGTGCGGTACAGGCCGGTCAGCCATTCGAACAGCGTCGCGTCCTGGAACAGGCCCTGGGTGGCCCATTGGTAGAGATGGTGGTGGGTGTTCACCAGGCCCGGGGTCACCAGGCAGCCGGTGGCGGAGAGGCGTTGCGCGCCCACCACCGTCGGCGCCGGTCCGGCGCCGAGGCTTCGGATGCGGCCACCGTCGACGATCAGGTGGCCGTTCGGGATCTCATCGCCCACGACCGGTGCGATGTAAGCGTTTTCGATGATCAGTGTGCTCATGGTGTCGCGTACCGATCCTCAGGACGTAGGAGATCCATTGCGCCGCTATTACCCTCAATCCCAGGCGGGACCGGCGGTAGGGACCGAGCGCACCACCGTGCCCTCGATGAGACCGTACGGACGATCCGCGGCCCAGAACACCTCATTGTCGTTGACCTGGCCGAACGGGGTCAGATCCACCTCGAAGTGATGCTTGTTGGGCAGTGCCAGCTTGACTTCCACGATGTCGGAGACGGTTTCCAGCACCCGCTCCCCCATGGCGTACAGCGTCTGCTGCAACGACAGGCTGTGGGTGTCGGCGAACGCCTGCAGCAGGCAGCGGCGCACGATCTCGTAGGACTTGTCCCACTCGGCGGTGTCACCGGAGTGCCGCCATTGCGCTTCCACCTCGGTGGCCAGCACGCGGTCGCGGGTCTCGCGCAGGGTGGTGTACTGGTCGCGGATGTAGCCGTGGAACTCCGAGCCGGTGGAGTTCAGCACGGTCAGATCCTTCAGGCCCGACACCACCCACGCCTTGTTGCCGTCGTAATGAATACGGGCGGTGCGGGTTTCGCGGCCCGAGCGCACGAACGAGTGCGGATGGGCGTTGAGCCCCACCACATTCCGCTCCCAGGCGTACTCCTCGATCTCCACCCGGGCGTGGTCGATGGTGGGCTGGGAGTCCACGAAATGCCGGGCCAGACGCAGGCCGAACTCCTCCGGCGAGGCGATGCCGTACTGCTTGGCGAAGGCGAAGACGGTGTTCTTCTGGGTGTCGGTCGGCAGCACCGCGCCGTTGTCGCCGGTCAGGTGCACGTCCTCCATGTCGCCGGACAGCGCCACGCTGACGTTCAGATCGCGCAGATCGTGCTTGTTGCCGTTCTTGGTGACCCGGACGACGCGCGTTTCCGCCTTGCCGTATCGGTTGGGACCGAGCGTGATCGACATTGTTCAGCTACCTCGATAGGTGGAGAAGGAGTACGGACTGAGCAGCAGGGGCACGTGATAGTGCTCCGCCGGGTCGGTGACCGTGAAAGCGATGGTCACCGACGGATAGAACGGACTGATATCGCCGGTGTCGAAGACCAGCCGATGCGTCCCGGCACCGGGCGCGGGCAGATCCTTGATCCGGCCGTCGGCGTCGGTGCGGTGCTCGGCGAGCACCGTCCCGTCGGCGGCTTCCAGTCGCACCGGCAGTCCCGCCGCCGGGCGGCCGGTGGCCGCGTCGAGTACGTGGGTGGACAGACTCACAGCAGCCCCAACAGTTTTCGGATACGCAGGACGGTGATGTCGGCGAGTTCGGCGCGCACCTCGACGCGCTCCTCCTCGACCGAGTTGTGCAGCCGTCGGTGCAGGGCGGTCAGGATCTCGGTCACGCCGCGGCCGGTGGCGCGGATCAGGAAGACGTGGCCGAAACGCTGCTCGTAGGCCAGATTGCGGGCGACCAGTTCGGCCTTGACGGCGTCGTCGGCGGTGGCGGCGTCGGACTGCTCCTGCCGCGACCATTGCGCCTCGCGCCGCGCGTCCTCGGCGGACATGCCGTCGCGATGGGCGGCCTCGGCCCGCTCCCCGATGCGCGGATGCGCCGACAGCGCCTCCTCCACATCGGACCACGCGAGTTCCCGCACCCCGTCCACCGCGGCGGCGAGCAGACTCGCCTCGTCGGCGTAGGGCCGGTTGGCCACCATCTTGCGCACCCACTGCCGGGAGGCACAGCAGCTGAGCAGCTGTGCTTCGGCCTCCTCGAGGGGCAGTGAACCGAGCCATTCCAGGCGACTCGACATCCGACCTCCATCCCTTGACCAGCTACGCCGGTAAGTACACAGGGCGGCCGTGACCAGCGGCAGGGACGAGATCTCCGAAGATGTGGCCTGCTTCACAGCGGTCGGTTTGTAGATACATCCAAGTTCCGTAACCTCGATGTCACTGGCTGTTAGCCTCGGCAATCATGCGGTTGCATTCCCTGCTGGCCATGACGGATCTCGGCCTGCGACTCGTCACCGGCGAGGGCGAGTTGGAACGGTTCGTGCGCTGGGTCGTCACCACCGACATGCTCGACCCGAGCCGATATCTCTCCGGCGGCGAACTGGTGCTCACCGGCCTGCAGTGGTGGCGCGAACCCGCCGACAGCGAGGCGTTCGTCTCGGCGCTGGCGCGTGCCAAGGTGGCGGGACTGGCCGCCGGGGACGCGCTCTACGGCGAGGTGCCCGCCGATCTGGTCGCGGCCTGCGAACAGCACCGCATCCCGCTGTTCCGGGTGCCCGAACACATCGCCTTCGCCACGGTCACCGAACAGGTCAACCGGCATCTGTCCACCGGCCGCGCCGCCGACCTGTCGGCCATCCTGGACCGGCACCGCCGCCTGGTCTCGGGCGAGGGCCTGGATTCGGTGCTGGAACTCGTGGAACGCAATCTGGGCATGCCGTGCTGGGTGGTGTCGTCCACCGGGCGGGTGATCGCCGGACCCGCCGCACCACCGCCCGCCGCGCTGCGCACCGCCTTCCTGGCCGCCCGGCGACTGCCGCACGTGTCGACCGTCGACGGCAGCCGCTATTCACTGTTCGCCGTGGACCCCGACGGCACCTCGCGGGTCGCCGACTGGTTCCTGGTCTTCGCCGGCGACTACAAGGACTGGCACGAGGAACGCCGCACCCTGATCGGGGAACTGGCCGCCGTGGTGTCGCTGGAACGGGCGCGGCTGGACGATCGGCAGAGCTCCGAGGGGCGACTCGCGCAGGAGCTCATCGAACTCATCGTCTCCGACGCCAAGACGGCCGACATCGTGTCGCGGCTGGAACTCACCGGGCTCGCACTCTCCGACCGCTACCTCGCGGTGGCCGCCACCGCCGACTCCGGGGCGGTGCGCCCGCGCGAACTGCGCGCGCTGCTGCGGGAGATCCTGCACGACCGCAGCCCCGCCGCCGGGGTGGTCGACGGCGAGGCGATCGTGCTGGTGGCCCTCGGCGGCGACACCTCGCTCGACGACCGCATCCACCGCGCCGTGGAAGCGCTCGGCCCCGGACTCCAGGGCAGTCGGCTGTCGGTCGGCATCAGCGGCGCGGTGGAGGGCGAGGGCCTGCGCGGCGCGATCGAGGAGGCGCGCTACGCCCGCCGCATGGCCGCCGAACGCCCGCAGCCGACCAGCGTGGTGCGCCACGACGAACTGGCTACCCACATGCTGCTGCTGGCCAGCGTGCCGGACGAGGTGCGCCGCATGTTCCGCGTCCGGCTGCTGGACCCGCTCATCAACTACGACAAGGACAATCGCGCCGATCTGGTGAACACGCTGGAGACCTTCCTCGAGCTGTCGGGTTCGTGGGCCCGCTGTTCGGAGGTGCTGCACGTGCACGTGAATACGCTGCGCTACCGCATCCAGCGCATCGAGGAACTCACCCAGCGCGATCTGTCCCGGCTCGAGGACCGCGTCGACTTCTTCCTGGCGCTGGCCCTGCGCTGACCCGGCTATTCCACGGTCACGCTCTTGGCGAGGTTGCGCGGCTTGTCGATATCGCGGCCCAGGGCGCGGGCCAGGTGGTAGGCGAACAGCTGCAACGGCACCGTGAGCAGGATGGGGTCGAGTTCACGGGTGGTGCGCGGGGCGCGAATCACCGCGTCCGCCAAGCCATCCGGGAGATCGGCGTTGGTGACGGCGATGACCGGGCCGCCGCGGGCCTTGATCTGCTCGATGGTGGCGATGTTCTTGGTGAGCAGTTCGTCGTCCGGAACCAGCACCACCGACGGCATATCCGGGTCGATCAGGGCCAGCGGGCCGTGCTTGAGCTCGGAGGCCTGATATGCCTCGGCGTGGACGTAGGAGATCTCCTTGAGCTTCTGCGCGCCCTCGCGGGCCACCGGCCAGCAGCGCACCCGGCCGATGAAGAACATGCGGGTGGCGTCCTTGAACTGCTCTGCGACACTGGCGATCTCGGCGTCCATGGCCAGCACCTCGGACACCCGGTCGGGCAGTTCGCTCAGCGCCGAGACGATGCGGGAGCCGTCGGCGACACCGAGGTCGCGCACCCGGCCGAGCAGGGTGGCCAGCAGGGCGAAGCAGACGCTCATATTGGTGACGGCCTTGGTGGAGGCCACCGAGACCTCCGGACCGGCGTGCAGGAAGACACCGCGGCCGCATTCGCGGGCGATGGCGCTGCCGACACCGTTGACCACGCCGATCACCTGGCCGCCCTTGCGCTTGAGTTCCTGCACCGCGGCGAGGGTGTCGGCGGTTTCCCCGGACTGGCTGACCGCGACGTACAGGGTGTCGTGTTCGACCACCGGATTGCGGTAGCGGAACTCCGAGGCGGGTTCGGCGTCCGCGGGCAGCCGCGACAGCTCCTCCACCAGGCTCGCGCCCAGCTGACCGGCGTAGTAGGCCGAACCGCAGCCGAGGAACTTCACCCGCCGGATCGCCCGCAGCTCGCGGGCGTCCAGGCGCAGGCCGTCGAGGCGGGAGGTGGCGAAGCGCTCGTCGAGGCGGCCCAGCAGGGCGCGGCGGATGGCGTCGGGCTGCTCGCTCATCTCCTTGTGCATGAAGTCGTCGTGCCCGCCCAGGCGGTAGTCGGCGTCATCGACCGCCACGGTGGTGGCCGTCTTGGCGGTGCGCACCGCCTGCAGGGTGCTGGTGTGGAAGTCGTCGGCGGTGACGGTGGCCAGTTCGCCGTCGTCGAGGAACACCACGCGCTGGGTGTGCCGGACCAGGGCGGCCACATCGGAGGCCACGTACATCTCACCCTCGCCGATGCCGAGCACGATGGGGCTGCCGTTGCGGGCCACCACCAGTTCGGTGGGGGTGCGCAGGTCGAGCACGACCAGACCGTACGCACCGTCGACCTCGGTGAGCGCGGCGCGCACCGCATCCTCCAGGGACACCGCACCGGCGTCCAGGCGCGCGGCGACCAGGTGCGCGATGCATTCGGTGTCGGTGTCGGAGACGAAGTTCACCCCGGCACTGGTGAGCTTGGCGCGCAGCACGTCGGCGTTCTCGATGATGCCGTTGTGCACCACCGCGATCCGCTTGGCGGTGTCGAAATGCGGGTGGGCGTTGGCCTCGGAGGGCTCACCGTGGGTGGCCCAGCGGGTGTGCCCGATGCCGATGGTGCCCGGCCCGCCGTCCCCGACCAGGTCCCGCAGTTCGTCGACGCGCACGGCGGCCTTGGTGACCTTCATCCGGCCCCGGTGCAGCACCGCGATCCCCGCGGAGTCGTAGCCGCGGTACTCCAGCCGCCGCAGCCCCTCCAACAGGATCGGTGTCGCCGCCTTGTGGCCGACGTAGCCGACGATTCCACACATACGCTCGCTCTTTCCTTCGGATCTCGGACAGGGATATAGCTCGCAGGGACGCGGACGCTCAGCCGTACACGATGCGACGCAGCTGCCGTTCGGTCAGCTCTCCCGCCCGCACGGGCCGGTTGGCCAGCTCCTCGGCCAACTCCGCCCAGATCTCCGCGTTCTTGCGCCCGCGCCCACGCAACTCCGCATGCCGCCGCCGCACATACTCCTCGGTCGTCTCACCGAAATAAGCGATCACATCGGCGACCACCCGGGCCGCCACCGCCAGCGGCAACCCGGTGGACCCGGCGACATGCCGCACCAGATCACGCGGCGGAGCTTCGGTAGCGGGCACGGCGACCACCATAGCCACCCCACGACCCTCCGGTGCAATTTCCTGCCCGATTTCGGGCACAAATCTGCAACTACTAGCCTCATGACCATGATGGTTGGGTTCGATCTGGATATGACGCTGGCGGACACGCGGGCGGGGATCGGGGCCGTGTATGCGCGGTTGGCGGCGGAGAGCGGGGTGTTCATCGATGTCGAGTTGGTGACCTCGCGGTTGGGGCCGCCGCTGGAGGTCGAGTTGGCGAACTGGTTTCCGGACGGGGAACTCGATGCCATGGTGGCGCGGTATCGGGAGTTGTATCCGGGGATCGCGGTTCCGGCGAGTGTGACCATGCCGGGGGCGCGGGATGCCATCGAGGCAGTGCGTGCCAGCGGCGGTCGGACCATGGTGGTGTCGGCCAAGAATCACCGGGACACCGTGGCGACGGTGGAGTTCCTGGGGCTGCCGGTGGATGTGGTGCGGGGTGGGCTGTGGGCCGCGGAGAAGGGGAGCGCGCTGCGGGAGCACGGGGCCTGGCTGTATGTCGGCGACCATCCGGGGGACGTCGACGCGGCACGGGCCGCCGGGGCTGTCAGCCTCACCGTGGCGACCGGCGGATACAACGCCGAGGCGCTGCGCGACTACGGCGCGGACGCGGTGCTGTCGGAGCTGACCGCCTTTCCGTCCTGGTTGCGCGACAATCCGATCCAGCCGCCGAGGATGCCGCCCAGCGCCGCCACCGCCACGGCCAACAGTGCGAACACCACCACCAGGATCACCAGCCCGAACGCCATCGACCAGTAGCCCTGGCCGCGCGGGTCGATGAACGGATACGGATACCAGTCCACGATCGGCCCGCGTACCAGCGTGTACACGCCGTACAGCACCGGATACACCAGCCACACCCCCACCAGGCGCGCACCGACGGACAGCCGGGAGGGCACCAGCAGCCAATCCACCAGGATGACGATGGGCAGCAGGCGATGCATCAGGTCGTTGAGCCACTTGTCCTGGAGCATCACGTCGATATTCGCCAGCAGCACCGCGTAGACCACGCCGGTGATCACCAGGTAGAGCGTGGCCGCGCCGCGGAACAGCTGCCAGCGGTGCGATCGCGGATCGAGGAAGCCGCCGACCAGCAGGGCGAGCACGCCGATCACATTGGACTGGATGGTGAAGTAGCTGAAGTAGTTCGCGATCGACCAGTCGGCCACACCCAGATTCTGCGCCGGTATCCAGATCAGCCCGAACAGACCGAGCAGACCGAACGCAATCCGCGCCAGACGAATCCACACTGGTGTCACTGAACTGGTCACCATGGGTGAATGGTCCCACAGTGGACCCTGCCAACGACGACGAATCGCTCATACGGCAATCTCCTGGCTAGCCCTGACCGGGCGCTCGCCCACCGCCGCCGCGCAAACCGGGCACAGGCTTCGCTACGCTGGTTGACGCAATGACCAGGACCGCCGCCACCTTCCGCGAGCTTCGTTCCCGCCTGGCCGATCTCTCGATCCGCGACGAACACCGTTTGCGTCGGCGGCTCGACAAGGTCCGCGGCGGCGATCTCAGCCAACTCGAAGCCGATATCGACGCCGCCGCCCAGCGCGTCGCCGCCCGCCGCGCCGCGGTGCCGACCATCCGCTATCCGGAGCAGCTGCCGGTCTCGGCGCGACGCGACGATATCGCGAAGGCCATCGCCGAGAACCAGGTCGTGATCGTGGCCGGTGAGACCGGCTCGGGTAAGACCACCCAGCTGCCGAAGATCTGCCTGGAGCTGGGCCGCGGCATTCGCGGCACCATCGGCCACACCCAGCCGCGGCGACTGGCCGCGCGGACGGTGGCCGAGCGCATCGCGTCCGAACTCGACACCGAGCTGGGCGACGCGGTGGGCTACACGGTCCGCTTCACCGATCAGGCGTCGGATCGCACGCTGGTCAAACTCATGACCGACGGCATTCTGCTGGCCGAGATCCAACGCGACCGGCTGCTGCGCCGCTACGACACCATCATCATCGACGAGGCGCACGAACGCAGCCTCAATATCGATTTCCTGCTCGGCTATCTGAAGCAGCTGCTGCCCAAGCGGCCCGACCTCAAGATCGTCATCACCTCGGCCACCATCGACCCGGAGCTGTTCGCGAGACATTTCGCGGACGAGAAGGGTACGCCCGCACCGATCGTCGAGGTGTCGGGGCGCTCGTATCCGGTCGAGATCCGCTATCGCCCACTGTCGCTGGAGATTCCGCTCACCTCGGACGATCCCGACGACGAGGACACCGAGATCGTGGACCGCGATCCCACCGACGCCATCGCCGACGCGGTGCGCGAACTCCAGCGCGAGGGTGACGGCGACATCCTGGTCTTCCTGTCCGGCGAACGCGAAATCCGGGATACCGCCGACTCGTTGCGCGATCTGAAGCTGCCGCGCACCGAGATCCTGCCGCTGTACGCGCGGCTCTCGGCGGCCGAACAGCACAAGGTGTTCGCGCCGCATACCGGCCGCCGCGTGGTGCTGGCCACCAATGTGGCCGAGACCTCGCTCACCGTGCCCGGTATCCGCTACGTCATCGACCCGGGCACCGCACGTATCTCGCGGTACTCCATGCGCACCAAGGTGCAGCGACTGCCCATCGAGCCGATCTCCCAGGCATCGGCGCGGCAGCGCTCCGGCCGCTGCGGCCGCGTGGCGGACGGCATCGCGATCCGCCTGTACTCCGAGGACGATTTCGGCTCGCGCCCCACCTTCACCGAACCGGAGATCCTGCGCACCAATCTGGCCGCGGTCATTCTCCAGATGACGGCGCTGGGACTCGGCGATATCGAGAGCTTCCCGTTCGTGGAGGCACCCGACAGCCGCGCCATCCGCGACGGCATCGCGCTGCTCGAGGAGTTGGGCGCGCTCGGCCGCCGCTCCGAATCCGAATCGGCCGCGCGGCCCGGCATTCCGGACGCCGGACTGGTGCTGACCCCGGTCGGCCGCGATATGTCCCAGCTACCGGTGGATCCGCGCATGGCTCGCATGCTGGTGGAGGCGCACCGCAACGGCACCCTGCCCGAAGTGCTGCGCATCGTCGCGGCGCTGTCGATTCAGGATGTGCGCGAACGGCCGGTGGAGCATCAGCAGGCGGCCGACACCAAACATGCGCGGTTCACCGTGGAGGGTTCGGACTTCCTGGCCTACCTACGCCTCTGGGATTACCTCGCGGATCAGCGGAAAGCACTGTCGTCCAACCAGTTCCGGCGGCTGTGCCGCGACGAGTTCCTGCATTACCTGCGCATTCGGGAGTGGCAGGACCTACACGGGCAGCTGCGCACCATCACCCGCGGGCTCGGCTGGACGGTCGAGGAACGCAGCGAGCGATCGGTGCTCGGCGACGACGCGCTGCCCTGGGACACCACCTCGATCCATCAGGCACTGCTCTCCGGCATGCTCTCGCATCTCGGTGTGCGCGAAGCGGAGTCGCGGGAGTTCCTGGGTGCCCGCAATGCCAAGTTCATGATCTTTCCGGGCTCGTCGCTGGCCAAGAAGCCGCCGCGCTGGGTGATGGCCGCCGAACTGGTGGAGACCTCCCGGCTGTGGGGCCGCATGGCCGCGCGGATCGAACCGGAATGGGCCGAGCGCCTGGCCGGGGACCTGGTCAAACGCACCTACTCCGAACCGCATTGGTCGTCCAAGCGCGGCGCGGCCATGGCCTATGAGCGCGTCACGCTCTACGGGGTGCCGCTGGTGACGCAGCGGCGGGTGGACTTCGGACGCATCGACCAGCAGCTGTCCCGCGAGCTGTTCATCCGGCATGCCCTGGTGCAGGGTGAGTGGCAAACCAGACACGCCTTCTTCCAACGCAATCGGGATCTGCTCGAGGATGTCGCCGATCTGGAGCACCGGGCCCGGCGACGCGACATCCTGGTCGACGACCAGGTGCTGTTCGACTTCTACGACCAGCGGATTCCCGCCGACGTGGTGTCGGTGCGGCATTTCGACAGCTGGTGGAAGAAGGAGCAGCGCAAGAATCCGGACCTGCTGGACTTCACCGCCTCCACCATCGTCAACGACGATGCGGCACTGCTGGATCCGACCGCCTACCCGGACAGTTGGCGGCAGGGCGAGCTGACCTTCCCGCTCACCTATCAGTTCGAACCCGGCCAGGCCGATGACGGTGTCACCGTGCACATTCCGGTGGCCCAGCTGGCGCACGTGCGCGCGGTGGGCTTCGACTGGCTGGTGCCGGGCATGCGCGAGGAACTGGTCACCGCGCTCATCAAGACGCTGCCGAAGCAGTTGCGGCGCATGGTGGTTCCGGCACCGGACTACGCGCGCGCGGCGCTGGAAACGCTCACGCCGCGCGCCGAACCACTGCGCACCGGGCTGGCGCGGGAGCTGTCGCGGCTCGGATCGGTCACCATCGCGCCCGGACAGCTGGATCCGGCGGGCCTGCCCGATCATCTGCGCATGACCTTCGCCGCGGTCGACCAGTCCGGGGCGATCGTGGCGCGCGGCAAGAACCTGGCGGAGCTGAAGCGCGGGCTGGCCGAACAGGTGTCGAAGTCGGTGGCGCGGGCCAATAACGCCGCCGAACGCGCACCCGCCACGGTGTGGACCTCGGAATCGCTCGGTGAGCTGCCGACCTCGGTCAAGCGCCAGGTGGGGGGTCAGACCATCACCGGCTATCCGGCCCTGGTGGCCGAACCGGAGGGTGTGGCGGTCCGTGTGCTCAGCTCACCGGGCGAACAGGCCGCGGCCATGCGGGTCGGTACGCGCACTCTGCTGCTCGGTGCGCTGCCGACGTCGCCGCGTGCGGTCACCGCGGGTCTGCCGCCCGCGGATCGGCTTGCGCTGAGCCAGAATCCGTACGGTTCGCTGGATGCGCTGCTGGAGGACTGCCGCGCCTGCGCCGCCGATGAGCTCATTGCCGCCGCGGGCGGTCCGGTGCGCGGTCCCGAGCAGTTCCGGGCACTCGTGGAGCGGGTGCGTCCGGAGTTCGGCACCGCCGTGGCGCGGATCGTGCGCCTGGTCGTGCCGGTACTGGCCGAGGCGCACCGGGTGCGCTCGGCCCTGGTCGACACCCGTGATCGCGAAGCCGCCGAGGATGTGCGCCACCAACTCGATGACCTGGTGTTCCCCGGTTTCATCTCGGAATGGGGCAGGGCGCGGCTGCGGGAGCTGCCCCGCTACCTGGCGGCCGCGCGGCTGCGGCTGGAGGCGCTACCCGCGGCCGCCGCACGGGATCGGCAGGGGATGGTCGAACTCGACCGGGTGCATGCGGCCTACGACCGGCTGGTCGACGCGCTGCCCGAGGGGCGGCGCGGCGGGCGCGATGTGGTCGAGATCTGGTGGATGATCGAGGAATTGCGGGTGAGCCTGTTCGCGCAGCAGCTGGGAACGCCGTATCCGGTGTCGGCCAAGCGGATCGAGAAGGCGATCGAGGCGGTGCGGAAGGCCCCGGCGGGTCGGCGGTAGGGGTTCGGCGCGGCGGCGCGGGCGGACGCGGCCGTTCGGAATATGCCGCGCTCGCCCACTCCACGCCCCAGCACGGACAGCCCGCGCGCGTCCGGACCGCTCTGTCGGCGGCACGCGGGTCGCTCTGTCGGCCGCGCGCGGGTCGTTCAGTCAGCGGCACGCGGGTCGCTCTGTCGGCCGCGCGCGGGTCGTTCAGTCAGCGGCACGCGGGTCGCTCTGTCGGCGGCACGCGGGGTCGTTCAGTCAGCGGCACGCGGGGTCGTTCAGTCAGCGGTCGCGCCGACGGACTGTTCCTCGCGGTGTTTGCGTAGTTCGGCGATCTCGCGTTCGAAATCCTCTGCGGAGCTGAAGGATCGGTAGACGGAGGCGAAGCGGAGGTAGGCGACCTCGTCGAGGTCGCGCAGCGGGCCGAGGATGGCGAGGCCGACCTCGTGGCTGGGCACCTCCGGAGCGCCCTTGGCGCGCACCGCATCCTCCACCTGCTGGGCGAGCAGGTTGAGGGCGTCGTCGTCGACCTCGCGGCCTTGGCAAGCGCGTCGCACGCCGCGGATCACCTTTTCGCGGCTGAACGCCTCGCTCACGCCGCTGCGCTTCACCACCGAGAGAATCGCGGTCTCGACCGTGCTGAACCGCCGCCCACACTGCGGGCAGGCACGTCGCCTCCTGATGGCGGTGCCTTCCTCGGCCTCACGCGAGTCGACCACCCGGGAATCCGGGTGACGACAGTACGGGCAATGCATTCCGGATCCTTCGTCGATGCCTGGGGTCCTCAGCAATCCGAGGATACCCGGCGGGACGCAATTACCGTGCGCCCGGTCTTGACATCAGGCCGTCAGCTGCCACTGCGAGGTCACGTCGGCGAGCAGATCCGGCAATCTGACCAGGAGGCGGCCGTTCGCCAGCTTGGCCGGGAAAGGCTCGGCCAGAACCGGTCTCGCGACCGCGGGATCGGCGACCATGGCCAGGTAGCTGGGCAGCAGATCGTTGACGATGTAGTGCCAGCGCGTGTCCCGATCGGCCCAGTTGAAATCGGGCAGCGGCGTGCGCAGTGAGATGGTGCGCCCGCCCGCCTCGGCGGTGAGGGTGGTGGGCGCGAAGACGCCGGGGGCGCGCACGCCGGGTACGGCCGCCTTCCCGGCGACGGTGCTCACGTAGGTCATGACCCGGCCCATGGCACCCCGCCCCCGGGAGGTCACATCCCACTGGTCGGCGATGATCTGATTCTGTTCCCGGTCGGTCATCCGCACCGCCGCGTCCGCCAGGCCGGCCGGGGTGCCGACCGCGATTCCGCGCCAGGCCAGGATGGCGTTCTCGTCCAGGACCCCGGCCCGGTACATCTCCTCCACCGCGGCCAGGCCCCCGGCCACGTACGCCTCGTGCATGGGCACCTGGTCGATGAAGATGTGCTTCTGCATGATCATCAGCCGGGTCTGGTACCAGGTCAGATCCGCGGCGGTGAGCCGTGCGCCCGCGCTGGCGAGCAGCCGGATATCCGAGGGCAGGATGTCGAGCAGCTCCGGCGGTGTGGTGCGCAGCAGGTCGGCCACGGCATTGCCGAGCTGATGCACGCCGGGCACGCTCACGATCGCACCCATATCGCTCATATCGAAGAAGCCGGAGGCGAACGAGCCGCCCGCCAGCCCGGCCAGGCCCACCCAGTAGAAGTCCGGATGCTCGTTGTTGAGCCGCAGATAGTTCACATACACCTGGGTGAAGGTGCGGGTATTGGCGTCGACGCCGAGGGTGGGGTCCCAGGCCGCCAGGTCGATATCGGCATGGCGGGTGGCGACCGTGAGCCAGTACTGATGCAGCAGCGTGGCATAGCGGCGCGGTGCCACACCCGCCGCGCGGACCTCGTCGAGCGCCAGGCGCAGCGACTCCGGGTCCAGCGGCAGCGCCGGATGCAGCCCGCCACCGCCGGCCCCGTCGCCGTTCACCGGCGGCAGGTCCAGGTAGGCGGCATAGGCCGAGTCGGCGTGGGCCGCCGGTGCCGTGACGAGTGTGGCCGGTACCGCGACCATGCCCAGTGCCAGGCAGGTCGCCATGCCCAGCAGTCGAACCACGGCCCCGGTCCGCCGGTTTCCCTTGCTACGTCCGCTCATCGATCGCACATTCCCCTGTTGCCGCGGTCACATCCCCGAGGAACGTAGCAACACGTTTCAGTTTGCGATCAACAATTCCGGCCACACCCCGTGGCCCATTCGACCCAACTCCCGCGGCGACCTTCCCCAGTCGCCGCGGAAGCCGAGCGCCTAGCGCGGAACGGCGGGCGGCACCTGGGCGGGCGCGATCTCGCTGGACATGATCTCGGCGGGCATGATCTCGGCGGGCACGGTCTGCGAGCCGAACTCACCGGCACGCAGCTGCGCCAGCGCGATCAGACCCGCCACCGCCATGGCGCTCACCAGCGCCGCGATGGCCAACGCCGCGAATCCGGCCTGTGCGCGCCGCACCCGACTGAACGAGCGGCGGCGGCGCATCGCCTCGGGTTCGGTGCGCATCACGACATGGCCGCGACGCATCCGCGACCGGCCGTAGGACACGACACCGGGGCGCGGCCGATTCCGACACGGCCGCCGTTCCGCGACCGGGCGCGACGCGGCATTCACGACACGCGCGGGCGCGAAGCTGGCGCGGATGGCGCGCGGGATGGTGTCGAAGCCGAGATCGCTTCCCAGGGTGTCGAATTCGCTGACCACAGTGCGCATCGAACAAACCTCCGAAGTGGGCTTATGGTGGATGTGCCGAACATGTTCGCTCATGTGTTCGAAGAACTGATGTTCGAATTTCTACCACGCCCCACCGACAGAATCCAGCATTTCCGCGACATGCGTCGAACAGATGTTTGATCCAGCGCGGCCTCCGGACTACAGTCGAAGCACGAATTCCGGGTAGCTACCCACAATTCCGGTGCAGCAGCATTCCGGTGAGACACAGCAGGGAACGGAGGACGACGGCGGTGAGCGAACACGGCGGCGTGGACGGTGACAACGAACCGGTCGGCGACGACAGCACCGAAGCGTCCGGCACCGGGGCGGATCTCACCGTCCGGCAGCGCAAGGTGCTGGAGGTCATCCGCACCTCGGTGAGCGACCGCGGCTATCCGCCGAGCATCCGCGAGATCGGCGACGCCGTCGGCCTCACCTCCACCTCCTCGGTCGCCCATCAGTTGCGCGCCCTGGAGCGCAAGGGCTACCTGCGGCGCGACCCCAATCGGCCACGCGCCGTGGATGTCCGGGGCCTGGACGAGACGGCCGTGCGCGCCACCGGCGTGACCCAGCTGCGTCCGGTCGGCGCGGAGCCCGCCGATTCCGGCGATCAGCCCATCCCGACCTACGTGCCCGTGCTGGGCCGGATCGCCGCCGGTGGTCCGATCCTGGCCGAGCAGGCAGTGGAGGACGTGTTCCCGCTGCCGCGCGAGCTGGTCGGCGAGGGGTCGCTGTTCCTGTTGAAGGTGGTCGGCCAGTCCATGGTCGACGCCGCCATCTGCGACGGCGACTGGGTGGTCGTGCGCCAGCAGAACGTGGCCGACAACGGCGATATCGTGGCCGCCATGATCGACGGCGAGGCCACGGTCAAGACCTTCAAGCGCACCGGTTCCCAGGTGTGGCTGATGCCGCACAACCCGCTGTTCGAGCCCATCCCGGGCAATGACGCACAGATTCTCGGCAAGGTTGTCACGGTGATCCGCAAGATCTGACCGTGCCGAGCCGCCGGG
>NZ_JASCXP010000098.1:0-19666 GCF_030010695.1 Nocardia sp. CC201C | reverse complement strand
GGATCAGCGACTACTCGAAGGCCGACGCCATCGTGGTGCTGGGCGCGGCCCAATACGACGGCACCCCGTCCACGGTCTTCGAGGCGCGCCTGGACCAGGCGTACCGGCTGTTCCAGCGCGGAGTGGCCCCGCTGATCGTCACCGTGGGCGGAAAACAGCTGGGCGACAACTACACCGAGGCGGCCTCGGGCAAGAACTATCTGAAGTCCCGCGGTGTCCCGGCCGACAGCATCCTGGCCGTGGAAACCGGTTCGGACACCCTGCAGAGTGTGGAGGCCGTCGCCAAGGCCCTCCAGGCCCGGGACAAGACGTCGACGGTGCTGGTGAGCGATCCGTGGCATTCGCTGCGCACCCGCACCATGGCCCGCGACGCGGGGCTGGAGGCGTGGACCGCACCCACGCGCACCGGCCCGGCCGTCTACACCCGGGAGTCGCAGGCGCACGGCATCTTCCGGGAGACCTTCGCCCTGATCTGGTACCGGATCACGCACTACTCGGCCGATTTCGAGTACACCGCGGAGCAGTGAGCCATGAGCACCGATCCGTACACCGACGACGACCGGGCCCGCCTGGTCACCGAATCCGCCAAGACGGCCGGACTCAGCTGGTCGTCGACTCCGGCGCGCCGCACCGATTTCTCTCGCGACCGCGCGCGAGTGCTGCATTCCGCCGCGTTGCGGCGACTGGCGGACAAGACGCAGGTCATGGGTCCGCGTGAGGGCGACACCCCGCGCACCCGGCTCACCCATTCGCTCGAGGTCGCGCAGATCGGCCGCAGTATCGCCGACGGGCTGGGCTGCGATCCGGATCTGGTCGATCTGGCCGGAATGGCGCACGATATCGGCCATCCGCCCTACGGCCACAATGGTGAGCACGCCCTCGACCAGTTCGCCGACGCCTACGGTGGATTCGAGGGCAATGCCCAGAACCTGCGGATTCTCACCCGCCTGGAACCGAAGGTCGTCGACGAGCGCGGGGTGAGCGCGGGCCTGAACCTCACCCGCGCCGCCCTCGACGCGGTGATCAAGTATCCGTGGGGGAGAACCGCTCCCGGCGGCAAGTTCGGCGCGTACGACGTGGACATGGAGCGGCTGGAGTGGGTGCGCCGGAATGCCCCGGAGCGCCGCCAGTGCCTGGAGTCCCAGATCATGGACTGGTCCGACGATGTGGCGTACTCCGTGCACGACGTGGAGGACGGTGTGATCGCGGGCCGCATCGATCTGCGCGCGCTGGGCGATCCGGTGGAGCAGGCCGCCCTCGCCGAACTCGGTGCGGCACAGCACCGTTCACTCGATCCGGAAGAGCTCGTCGCTGCGGCGCAACGCCTGTCCGAGCTGCCGGTGGTGGCCGCCGCCTGCGATTACGACGCGTCGCTGACGGCCTCGGTGGCGCTCAAACGCCTCACCAGTGAATTGGTCGGCCGCTTCGCTACCGCCGCGGTGGAGGCCACCCGGGAGGCGTGGGGCGGTCGCCGACTGTGCCGCTACGCCGCCGACCTGGCGGTGCCCCCGATCGTCGCCGCCGAGGTCGCCGTGCTGAAGACGGTCGCCCTGCGCTACGTCATGTCCGACCGTGGCCACCAGGACCGCCAGCGTGACCAGCGCGATCGCATCCTGTCGGTCGCCGACCACCTGCTCGCCAAAGCACCGAACGGGCTGGATCCGGTACTGCTGCCCTGGTGGGAGGCCGCCGCCGACGACACCGCCCGGGTGCGTGTCATCGTGGATCAGATCGCGTCCTACACCGAGAGCCGGTTGGAGCGCGTCGCGGCCGCGATCCCCTAGCGCACCCCTAACCGGTCGCGAAACCTCGAACCGCCGCCGGACGATATGTCACCCTGGAAGGTGAGAGACCGTCGCGCCCAATCGTTGCCGCGGCGGTAATTCGGCGAGCAGGGGACACGATGCCGATGGGACTCGAATCAGCCGTCGACCTGGATCGGTATCCGTTGGACCGCCGTGACCCCGCGGTCCTGAAAACCCTGATGGCACAGTGGCGTGCGGAATTCGAATCCACGGGCACGGTGCTGCTGCGCGACTTCTTGACAAGGGGAGCCATTATCGAAATAGCCGAGATGGTCGTGGAATCGGACGATTCCGTAGCGGACTCGACCGTCGGTGTCACCACGCTGACCTACGACCGAATACCCGAATCCTCGCCACTGAAACTCCTCTACCGCTGGGAACCACTGCTCGATGTCGTCTCCGGTGTGGTCGGCGAGCATGCGTACCGGTCCGCGGACGACCGCGCGGCGGTGACGGTGCACGGTCACGAACCCGCCGATGAGAAGTGGCATTTCGATGCCGCTGACTACACGCTCACCCTGCATGTCCTGGCCCCGGAGTACGGCGGCATGTTCGAGTACGTGCCGCTGCCCTGGGCGACCGGGGAATCGTTTCCGGCCCAGCTCATCGCCGGTCCGCGCCGACATTCGGTGCGGGTGCTGCCGACCCTGCCCGGTGCGCTGATGCTGCACGCGGGCAGGCTGTCGGTGCACCGGGTGACGCCGAGCCGGGGACCGGTGCCCCGGGTGAGCGCGACCATGGATTTCCATTCCCGTCCCGGGCGTACCCTCGGCGAGGAAGCCCGTCGCCGCCGGTTCGGCGCAGAGGGTCGACCATGAGGTCTCGAATTAGGGGGGCTGATCGCCGTGGGCGATAGATTCCGCGTACCAACGCTCGATGTGGCCGGTCTGCGAACGGACCGGGCCGATTTCGGCACCCGGCTCCGAGACGCGTTGGCGGACACTGGTGTCTGTTATTTGATCGGCGTCGAGATTCGGCAGCTCCCACTCGTCGACGTTCTCACGGCGGCCAGGCAATTCTGCGCGCACGCCGCCGCCTCGGGGGTGATCGATGTCGCGCACCTGCCCGACGATGTCGCGACCGCCCCGCTGCGCCAGTCGGTCTCGGACTGGGCGCGCGGCCTCGCGGCACTGTCACCGGATCTGCTCGCCGCGCTCGCTTCGGCACTGGGATATCCGGAGGATCACTTCGACCGCTGGGTCGGTCGAGTGACGGCGGTGCGCCCGCAGCTCGTGCACGTCCGCCCGGAGCCGGACCGGCGCTGCACACCGGATACCGCCGTCCACGGTGACACCGGCTTCCTGACCTTCCTGCTGCCGGACCTGCTGTGCGGCCTGCTGATCGAGGACTCCGCCGGACACTGGCGGGAGGTGCCGCCCCGGGAGAATTCGGTGCTGCTGACGGTCGGCGGTGCGGCCGAGGCCGCCACAGCGGGGCAGGTGCGCGCCGCCGCGCATCGGCTGTGGTCCCCGCATGCCGCCAAGGGCCGGGTCGCCGTCACCATGGCGGTCGAATCGACCGTCGAATTCCGGTCCGCGCCACCGCGGTTCGCCGCCAACTCGCACGGCTGACGCGCGGATTCGGCTACGGGTGCATGGCGAGGTAGTGGGCGACGCTGTCGGCGGGCGGCCCGTCGGCGACGACGCGGCCCTCGTCGAACACCAGGACACGGTCGAAGTCGGCGAGCAGATCGAGATCGTGGGAGACCACCACCACGCGCTGCGGCAGGGTGTGCAGCAAGCGCGTGATGCGGCGCTTGTTGCGCAGGTCCAGCAGCGTGGTCGGCTCATCGAAGACGACGTGGTCGGGTCGCACGGCAAGTACCGCGGCAATGGCGAGCAGCTGTTTCTGTCCGCCGCTGAGCAGATGGGCGGGGTGGTCGCGGTAGTCGCTCAACCCGTACTCGGCGAGCACCTCGGTGACGCGGGCGGCGATCTCCGGCTTGGCCAGCCCGTGGTGCTTCAACCCGAACGCCAGGTCTTCGGCCACGGTCGGCATGACGATCTGCACATCGGGGTCCTGGAAGACGAAGCCGACCCGTTTGCGCACCTCGCGGCCCCGCTTGCGGGTGTCCAACCCGTCTACTCGCACCCGGCCCTCGGTCGGGATCTGCAAGCCGTTGAGCAACCGGGCGAAGGTGGACTTGCCCGAGCCATTGGAGCCGATGACGCCGATGCGGTGCTCGCTCAGCGTCAGATTCAGCCCGCGCAGCACCTCGCGCTCACCGAAACGATGGCCGACACCCTCGAGTTCGATCATGCGCGGGCCGGGATGAGAGGGTAGGCCCGGCGCACGGCGACGGCGGCCAGTGAGCCGATCACCGTCTTCACCGCATCGCCCGGGAGGAAGGCCGCGGAGGTGACGATGGCCTTGCCGAGCGGGATATCGGCGGCGACGGCCATCCACGGAATGCCGATGGCGTACAACACGATCGCCCCGCCGAAGAAGTTGATCGCGAGCGCGACGGGCAGGCTGTAGCGCCGCCACAGCCGCTCGGTCAGCAGACCGATGACCAGCGCGCCGACCGGATAGGCGAGGACGAAGCCGCCCGTCGGACCGAGGATCACCGATAGGCCGCCGCGTCCGCCCGGCAGCACCGGCAGTCCCACCAGGACCAGTACGACGAACAACAGCATGGCCAGGGTGCCGCGCTTCGCGCCGAGGATCGATCCCGCCAGGATCACGCCCAGGGTTTGCGAGGTGAACGGCGCGAAGGCCCCCGGCAGTTGGATGAGCGGGAAGAACCCGAGCACCACCATGATCGCCGTGAACAGCGCCACTTGCGCCAAATCCCTACTACGCACCGGAGCATCGTAGGGGAGGGGCGGGTGTGATCTGGTACGGCGGTCTCGCTCGCCGCGGCGCTACTGCAACCCGCGGGCGTCGAGGGCCTCGCCGAGATTGTCCGCCATGCGCAGGGTGCGGATGAGCAATGGAATGAGGAAGGCGGTGCTGCGCTCGATGCCGCGCGCCCGCTGCGCGGCCCGCACCAGCTCGGCCTGTTCGCGGATGACCGGAATGAAGCGGATGGTCATGGCCACCAGCAGGCCCACCCGCTCGGGCCGCACACCGATCGGTCGCAGCGGGCCCAATGCCCGTTCGATGGTGTCGATCATGGCCGAGGTACGCGTGGTGAGCGTCACCAGATTCGCCAGCAGCACCAGTGCCAGGATGCGTTCGCTCACCAGCACGGCACTCACCCAACCGGTGAACATCAATTGGGCGATGGCGATCAACACCAGGAACGGGGCGATGGCCAGCACCTGCCGCCCGGTCGCTCGCCAGGGAATCCGTGCCAGCGCGTACAGGGCCAGTACGACGCCCAGCGCCACCGCCAGCCACACCGGCGAGGTGACGAAGAACAGGGCCGTGCCCGTGGTCGCCAAGACGATCAGCTTCGCTCCGGCGGGCACGGCATGCACCGGCGTCCGGGCGTCGTGATAGAGGCTGAGCACCGCTAGATGGTGGCATGCGGCCCACCCTTTCCCGAGGTGCGGGGGCCGGGGCCGATCTCCGGGTGCGTCCGGGTCTCGCGTGTCGCCGTGGCGCGGCTAGACTCGCGGCGTGGCCGGACGACTCCCTGATCGTGATATCGCAGCGATTCGTGAACGAGTCCGGATCGAGGATGTCGTGGGCGAATACGTCGCCCTGAAGGCGGCCGGTCCGCTCTCGATGAAGGGCCTGTGCCCGTTTCACGACGAGAAGTCCCCCTCGTTCCACGTGCGTCCGCAGCACGGCCACTTCCACTGCTTCGGCTGCGGTGAGGGCGGCGACGTCTTCGCCTTCCTGCAGAAGATCGAGCACGTCGGATTCGTCGAGGCCGTGGAGCAGTTGGCCGACCGGATCGGCTACAAGATCAATTACGAGGGTGGCGGGACCTCGGTGCAGCGCGACCGCGGCACCCGCAGTCGCCTGGTGGCAGCCAATCAGGCCGCCCACGAGTTCTACATGGCGCAGCTGGGCGAGCCCGGAGCCGAGGCCGCCCGCAAGTACCTCACCGATCGCAATTTCGACGCGGCCGTCGCCCGCCAGTTCGGCTGCGGCTACGCACCCGGCGGCTGGGACGCGCTCACCAAACATCTGCTGCGCCGCGGCTTCGAGTTCAAGGAGCTGGAGGCGGCGGGTCTGTCCAAGCAGGGCCGCCAAGGCCCCATCGACCGTTTCCACCGCAGACTGCTGTGGCCCATCCGCAATCTCAGCGGCGATGTGATCGGATTCGGCGCACGTCGGCTCTACGACGACGACCAGATGACCGCCAAGTACATCAACACCCCGGAAACGATGCTGTACAAGAAGTCCCAGGTGTTGTTCGGCCTCGATCTGGCCAAACGCGAGATCGCCAAGGCACATCAAGCGGTGGTGGTCGAGGGCTACACCGATGTGATGGCCATGCACCTGGCGGGCGTCAAAACCGCGGTGGCGTCCTGCGGTACGGCCTTCGGTGAGGAACATCTCGCCGTGCTGCGCCGCCTGCTCATGGACGACAACTTCTGGCGCGGCGAGATCATCTACACCTTCGACGGCGACGAGGCCGGGCAGGCCGCCGCCCTCAAGGCGTTCAGCGGCGACCAGAAGCTCGCGGGGCAGACCTATATCGCCGTGGCCCCCGACGGCATGGATCCGTGCGAGCTGCGCCAGCGCTCCGGCGACGGCGCGGTCCGCGACCTGGTGGCCCGCCGGGTTCCCCTGTACGAGTTCGTGATTCGCGGCCTGCTCGCCGAACACAACCTGGATTCCCCCGAGGGGCAGGTCGATGCCCTGCGCCGCGCCGTCCCCGTGGTCGCGCAGATCAAGGACAACGCCCTACGCAAGGCGTACGCCACCAAGCTCGCGGGCTGGGTCGGCTGGGACGACATCCAACTCGTCGTCCGCCGCGTCGGCGAGGAGGCCCGCAAGATCGCCCGCGGCGGCGCGCGCCCCGGCATCCCGGGACGCGAAGTGGCGCAGGAGGTCACGGCACACCCCGCCGCCCGCCCCAACCCCAACGACCCGACCCTGCTCCCGCAGCGCCAATCCCTGGCCGCCGCACTGCAATACCCGGCCCTGGCGGGTCCGATCTTCGACACCCTCGACCCGGAGGCCTTCACCCACCCCGCCTACATCGCCGTCCGCACCGCCATCACCGACGCCGGCGGTGTCTCCAGCGGCATCGGCGGCTCCGAATGGGTCGCCCTGGTCGCCGACAACACCCCCGACCTGACGCTGCGCGCCCTGGTCTCCGAACTGGCCGCCGAACCGCTCCCGGTCAAATCAGCCGACGACGTCCCCCGCGTCATCACCGGCGTCCTGGCCCGCACCCAGGAAGCCTGGGTCGGCCGCCAGATCGCCCAGCTCAAGTCCAAACTCCAGCGCATCTCCTCCACCGAGCAGACCGACGCCTACCTGGAACTCTTCGGCGACCTGGTAGCCCTGGAGCAGTACCGCAAGAGCCTGCTCACCCAGGCCATGGGCAACTCCGACGACTTCGCCATCGGCAGCTGAGGCGCGGCTCCCGCCCAGGGCACGACGGCGCAGCCGAGCCCTCGTCAGCGGCGCAGCTGATCCTGCGGCACCATCACGGTGGTGCGCTCGTCCAGCGGCACCATCGGCTCCAACTTCGGCTGCGTACTCAACTTGTCCGCCAGCTTCTGCCGACTCACCAGCACCAGCTTCCGCGTGACCGGACTCTCATTGATCGCCCGCGCCGTCTTGCTGATCTGCTCATACCGAGCCCGCCCGGCCTTCGCGCCCAACACATACCCGGCAGCGACGCCGATGATCAACCGCAGCATTGAGAAGTGCTCCTCCCGTAGGCCAGTCCGCGCCTACATCCTGCCCGAACCCCCCACCCCCTGTCGATCCGGCACCCCACCCCCAACCCACCACATGTCCGCAGGTAGAGGGGCGATTTGGGAACTTCCCCGAACGTACGCTAAAGTTTCAATCCGTTCGGCCCGCCAGGCCGGAACGGGAAGCAATCCCCTATAGCTCAATTGGCAGAGCAGCCGACTGTTAATCGGCAGGTTTCTGGTTCGAGTCCAGATGGGGGAGCGCACATCGGCTCTCTACCAGTGCAAACGGTAGAGAGCCGAATTCGTATCCACGTCGATCCAATGGAAATCGGATACTTTCCGACTACATTCCACCGACTACTTTCCGGTCTCGGCGATGTGCTGCTCGCTGGCCCCGGGCCTGGGCACCCCGTCGGTGTCCGGCATGGGGTTTCGCCGGATTTCTCGGACGATGCCCTCAATGAGCGTCTCCCAATCTCGCATGTTTCGCTCCTGTGGTGATCAGATCGATGGCGGATAGTCCAACAGGCATTCCCCGCTCGACGGCAGCGTGCCTGCCCGAAACGACGTCGCACGGTATCTGAATCGCCTGTGTTTCGTGCCCAATCGCGCTGTCGACATCACACGGCGGCATCGCGAACACCATCGGTCGCAGCTCCACCGATATCGGTCACTCGCTCCCGGTGCTGGCGGACGCACAACTGGTTGTTCGGGAAGCCGATCCATTCAATGGCGGAGCGGGCTTCGACGAGAACCTGCGAGCGGGTTCCTTCTGTGACTGCCAGCAGTTCACCAGAGTTGACTGATAACCGTGGCTGCCGCGAAGCACAGCAGTGTGCCGATCACGGCGACGAGCAGGCCGGCTCCTGTCTGGCGTGCACGGCCGCCCGACAAGCAGAGGATGGCCGCGGCGACGAGTTCGGCGACGTAGAGGAAAGCGAGGAGGAAGACGAGCGAGGGGACGATCGTTACCGGGAACAGGTTGATCGTCAAGGTGATCGTCGCTGCGGACACGGACGCCGGGCCGAACCAAGCGGTCACTCCCGAGTTGGGTCGATCGGTATTCACCATTGCGACGGCCCCTGTCCTACTTTGCCGAAAAGTAGAGCAGTGCAATGAGTACCGTAGCCGCACTCCACGCAGATGCAGCTACCACGGCGGCCGTGGCGACGGCGCGAACGGATCCCGATCCCCACCACCGCAACACTGCCGCGTATCCGGCCGACACCGCTGCGGCAATGACGAAGGCTCCCAATGGAATCTCCGTGGCTTCGGAGTCGATGAGCCGGCCGGCGATGAGCAGAACCAGTGTGTTCACGACGAACCACCCGGCGACACTCCACGTCGCCGCCGTCCAGTACCGGCGATCGGAACCAATTGCGCTGTGCCCCATCAGATCATTCCCTTCGGCAGTGGTACGTGAGGTGGGGTGTCGACGAGTCCGAACGGTGTCGACTGTGTCGGATTTCCTGGCACGTCGTATTCGTAGTTCCAGTCGTGGAACCTGGGAAACACGGTGTCGGGATTACCGATGTCGTGGTGGAAGGGCAGGTTGACAGCTGGACCCCACGATCGGCCGGTAGCCGCGGGATCGATGGCGACGGTGCGCGTCGCGCCGGAGGGCAGATCCTGGTAGGCCTCCAGTGACGGGTAATCGGTGCGGGTGCCCGCGAGCGTGACCCCGTCGCGGCCGGGCGTGAAGACCAGGTCGCCGTTGACGGTCATTTTGTGATCGTCGAGGTTGACCGTCGTACCGTTGCCATCGAGTATCGGTGGGTCCGCGGCCAACTCCGGTGCGAAGGGATTGCCTGCGCTGTATCGGATACGTATCGAACCATCATCGGCTTGCCACACCTCTCCTGCGGGAGCGCTGACACGGACCTCGCCCGGAGTACCGTCGGCGTTCTGAACGACGGAGGGGTTCTGCCGCATCACGACAATGCCGTTGTCGTAGTCGATGTACGTGGTGACCCGGGCGTGTTCGGGATCGAAGTTCGGATCGGCGCTGCGGTCATCGCCTCGATCGCGACCACCAGGGTTGTTCCATTGCGGATTGCTGACATCGCGCTGTTCGATGAAGTGCGAGGTCCGGACCAGCCCCTGGCCTTCTGCCGGATTGATCCGCACGACCCGGATTTCTGGAGGGACCTCGCGATACTTGGGGTCATAGCTGTAAGGGTTGAGCACCGCCGCGGTCGCCCAATCGACATCGGTGACTGGTGGGCGGCCGAACATATGGGTGAACGCCGTCGCCGAGGCTACGGTTCGGGGATCGGAACTGGCGGGAGCCGGGATGGTGGTGCCGGGTGCTACCGGTGCGTCGATGGCGTCGCCGAAATTGCTGCCCGCGTCGCGGACCTGCTGCGCAGCACCTCGGATCGCTTGATCGAATTGGGTCACGGCATCGTGCAGGCCGTAGAACGCGGCGTTGACCAGGCCCTGCTGACCGGCCACGCGCTCGTCGATCGCTCGTCGATCGGTGGCCGTGGTGCTCGGTGGATAGGTGACGTCGACCTCCCATCGATCACTGACGCGGATCACCTCACCGGCGACGGCAGCGTGCGGGTCCTCGGCGTCGGCAACCTTGCCCAAGAGGACGTCTCGTTCGTCGAACAGTCGCCCAGCGGCCTGGTGCAGGATGGCGACCAGGTCGGCCACCTCGTTCTCGATCTTGCGAGCTTGCCAGTGATCTTCTCCAACCCGGTCATATGCTGCGAGATACGCCTTCCCCGACCAAGCACCGTCGATGTCGGCGAAGTGCCGAGGCATCCGGTCGACCTGGTAGTTGTAGGTTGCATTCCCGCTCGCGACGACGCCGGCCAACTCCGACAGTGCGGCGGGATTCCAGTTCACGACGTTCAGTCGAGTCAGTGCCCATCCGCTCATCAGCGGCCCCCGGTGCGGAAATTCATCGCTTCCAACCGTCGGCGGAACGCGTCATCGGTGGCCGCGACGTCATTCGCGACCTGTGTCATCGCTGCCGAGATCTGCGCGATTCGCTGCGAGGCGCGTAGCCACGCACCTTCGGTGTATTCGGTTGCCAACTCGCAGGCCGCATCGAGTGGAGTTCCCGGCAATGCTGCAGCAACTGACTGCGCCGAGGTGCGGACGTCTATGGCGTCAATCGTGGCGGCAACCTCGTCGAGAGTGCGCGCAAGCCCGTTGATCTGCTCGATATCAGCTTCGAACATGGCCACGGCGACTCCTCTCCGGGCGTTTCCAGCATGGCTCTCGAAGGATAGCCGGTAGGTACGGATTGCTGCAGCGCTGGTCAGGGTGCGTGGCGATGGTTAGTAGGACTGCCTTCGCAACTATTCAGCACTCATGAATCCGGTACTCGCGGAGACGGTCGAGCCTGCCGGCCGGGACGGCAAGCCGCCCGCGTCTCGGGCAAGATGAGTCGCATGAAAACAGCACGTGCGGCATGTGCTCTGTCCGCGATGGTCCTCGCGGTGATCGTGGTGGGGGGCTGTTCAGCGGATGAGGCGACGCCTGCGTCCGCATCGACTTCGACATCCACCGCTGTCGCCGCGACCAGTACAACCACGACCACTACGAAGACGTCCGCGCAGGCAGCGCCGCCCGCGACGGTGGACGATCCGCTGAGCGTGACGTGTGGGCAGTTCACAAAGCTGGACAAGGCAGCTCAGTTGCAGGTCATTCAGGCGATCTTCGGGGACGATCCCGCTAAGAACGACGATCAGGTGTCGCTGGCGGACCTGCTGTGCCTGTCGGATTACGTCCAGGACAAGCCTGTCAAGGACGCACTGCCCAAGCCGTGACGGCCACTCGAACCACCGGGGTGAGCACCGGCGGCATCGGCGTGCTTCACGTCGGGTCCGGCCCGTCGCCCTGCGGCTGGTCGGATTGCTTCGGGGCCGCGGGCACCCACCCTCGCAGCGGTTGCACCACCGCTCCGTAGAAAGCGTCGGTCGCCGCTGTCACGCTGGTGATGAAACTGGCCGCGGTGCCGGAGCGGCGGTTGCCCAGAGGGAAGGTCTGTTCCAGGGAGAAGGAGACGATCTCGCCCGCGCGGCCGTCGGTCAGGATCTTGGGGTTCGCGCGGATGGTGTCGAGGTGTTCGCAGGTCTCCATGCCCTTCTCGGAGAACACCGCTTCGACCTGGACTTGGCCGGGGGCGTCAGCGAGTTGGCGGAGCAGCCAGGACAGGCGGCGGCCGGCGGTGCCTTCGTTGGGGGCTTCCAGGGTGGTGCGGCAGCGGATCTTGTTGGTGCGGATGTCGGCGACGACGGCCAGGTCGCCCGCGGTGTCGGGGATGCGCAGGGTCGCTTCGAAGGTGCCGTCGGAGGCCAGACGTTCGGCGACGGCGGTGTTGCGGGCGGCGGGATCGGTGCGGTGCCGACGCGGCAGCAGGTGTTTGACCTCCACGCCGAGTTCGGCGGTCAGGCGCAGGGCGAGGTGGCGGGACAGGGACACCCAGCGTTCGGCGACGGTCAGCGCCTTCTGGTCGCCGGCGCGCAGGGTGCCCGCGGTGACGGCGTCGCGCACGGCGACCCAATGGCGACCCATATCGGTGAATTCGGTGGCTCCGGAACGGGGATGTTCGAGGTAGCGCAGGAATTCGCCGAGGATCCAGGTTCGCAGCTCGTCGTCGACGCCGCCGTGGGACAGCAGCATGCGCGCCTCGTGGGCGATCTCGGCCCAGGACAGGTGCCGCAGGTCCACCTTGGCGAGTTTGCGGCGGTCCACCTCGACCGGCAGTTCGCCGGGGCCCGCGGGGACATCGTTGGACAGGCTCACGACCGCGTCGTACTTCTTCCGGCGTGCCACGTCGAGGTAGCTCTCCAGTTGGTCGCGTTTGAGTTTGCCGGTGCCGGTCTTCACCTCCAGCAGGCCCGTCCACACCCGGCCACCGCGCACGACCTTGAGGACGGCGTCGGGGATGACCTTCGTCTCGCCGCGTTCGTAGTGCACTTCGACGAATCCTTCGAAAGCCCCTGCGGGAGCGCCCATTCGGGCGCAGAGCGCGCGGGCGAACGGTCGTACCGCCTGCATGGTGGCGATCAGGGCGGAGGTGGCGCGGCGTTCCTGCTCCTCGCTCGCGCCCACGCCGACCACCGAGAACAGTCGGGCCGGTTGCCAGGTATCGCTCTCGGCGAGCCGGAATTCGATCGGCTTGGCCTTCTTGGCGATGCGTTTGGCGGTGCGCACACCCCGGGTTCGCGTCGGCTTCGGGACCGTGTCGGCGGCTGCGGAATCGACCTCCGGCGTGACCGCTTCGTCGGATGGCGCGGCCGCTTCGCCGGACGGCGCGCACGCATCCGAGGGGGCTGTCGCGCCGACCGATGCTTCCGGTTCGGTGTCGTCGTCGATGGTGACGCCGAAATCCGTTGCCAGACCGGCGAGCCCGGAATCCCAACCCTGTCCCACCGCGCGCACCTTCCAGGTGTCGGCGCGGCGGTACACCTCGCCGAACAGGAACGCCGACTCCGATGTGGCATCGCCCGACAGATATTCGGCCACCGGATGCCCGGTGCCGTCCACGATGCGGAACGCGATCTTGCCCAGATCGCCGAAGGCGCCGGTGGTGAGACTGCCCGCCAGCGCCACCGTGTGGACGTCCTCGGGCACGGCGGTCAGATCGATCGCGATGCGGGTCTGCGCGCCCTCCTCGGTCGCGCTCGTGCCCAGCATGCGCACCGAGCCGTCCGCCGATTCGGGTTGGTTGTAGAAGATGAAGTCGCCGTCGCCACGTACCTTCCGGTCGGCGCCGAGCAATAGCGCCGACGCGTCGACGTCGATCTCCGATTCCGTCCATCCGATGACGACATCGATGCGTTCCACATCCTCGGGCAGGGGCAGATTCTGACCTTTGGACAGCATTGCTGACGTCACCGTTTCACCCTTCGAATTCAGACTGCGGTGCAATGGGTTTCGACGGTGAGCAAGGACCCGTTACATATCTCGTCTTCGATATGTCGGTGAACAAATGGGCAAACCGGTCACGCATCGTGTTCTGCGCAAAACTCTGCTGACTTCCTGAGCCAGGAATTCGCGATTTCGCGTCGTTCTCACTGACGTCCCGTGCCAGCCGCTCGGACGTGGATAACGACTGCTCCGGTCCGGGCGGATGTCTCAGCACCGGTACGGCAAACCCGCCGTACAGATTTTTCGCAGGAGGATCTCCTTCTGCCCCGACCATGTGGGGAAACAATGACCACACCGCCCCCGGGCTATCCCAACCCGGCACAGCAGCCTGCTGGCGCGCCGTACCCGATGCCACCGCGGAAACGCAAGGTCTGGCCGTGGGTGCTGCTCGCCGTATTTCTGGCCTTCGTCGCCCTCGTCGGCGGCTGTATGGCACTCCTCGGCACCGCCGTCAACGAAGCGTCCAAGAGCGAGGAGCGCCGCACCTCGGCCGCGCCCGTCGGCTCGCCCGTGCGGGACGGGCAGTTCGAATTCGTGGTGACAGGGACCGAACGCACACCGTCGGTCGGTGAGGGATACCTTGCCGAGACGGCCCAGGGCGAATATCTGCTCGTCCACGTCGACGTCACCAATACCGGCACCGAGCCGCGTAGCTACTTCGGTGACAACCAGAAAGCTATCGATGATCAGGGCCGGGAATTCACCAACGACACCATGGCGGAATTGACCATCGATTCCGACCCGAAGGAACTGAACCCCGGCTTCACGGTGTCGAAGACGATCATCTTCGATATCCCGGTCGGCACACGGATCACCGCCATCGAGTTCCACGACTCGATGCTCTCCGGAGGCGCGCGAGTGGCACTCGAATAGCGAAGGCCGCGCCGACCGGCACCGAGCAGCTCGAAACACGGGCTGCCGGGTGTCGGTGCGGCGCGCTAGCCTCGGATTATGTGCCGAAATATCACCGCCCTGCGAGGGCTGGAACCGGCGGCTACGCCGGAGGAGATCAATGCCGCCGCGCTGCAATACGTGCGGAAGGTCGGCGGGCTGTCGAGCGTGTCCGACACCAATCGGGCGGCGGTGGACGCCGCCGTGGCGGAGATCGCGGCGGCCACCGAACGGCTGTTGGACGCATTGCCGGAACGACGGGTGCCGCCCAAGACCGTGCCGCCGTTGCGGCGGCCCGAGGTGAGGGCGCGCATGCAGCGCGCCTGAACGGAGGTTCGCATGGTTGAGCGGAAGCCGGCGGGGACGGGCTTCGAATCGTGGATCGATCGGCAGATCCGCGAGGCGACCGAGCGCGGTGAGTTCGACGATCTGGAGGGGGCGGGCAAGCCGATTCCGGGGGCGGGGACGCCGGTCGACGAGAACTGGTGGTTGCACGGGTACCTGAAACGGGAAGGGGTGTCGGGGGACGCGCTGCTGCCGCCAGCGCTGCTGCTGCGACGGGACATCGAGCGGATCGACGAGAGCGTGCGCGATGCGAACTCGGAGGCCCAGGTGCGCGAAACGGTCGGCGAACTCAATCGGCGCATTGTGGAGTGGCTGCGGATGCCGGTCGGACCGGCCGTGCCGATCCGGCCCGTGGATGCGGACGAGGTGGTCGCGCGATGGCGAAGCGACCGGGTGACGGCGACCGAAACGGCCATCGGAGCCGTCCGCGCCGACTCCGACGAATCCAGCCGAGACCGGGCTGATGCGCCGACGCGCTGGTGGCATCGGCTGTGGGGCGGCCGGCGGCACTGAGCCGCCGTGGCGGCCACATGAGCCAGCGGCGCCGCCGTGGCGGCCACACGAGGCAGCGGCCTACTTCCGCCGGTGTGACCAGCGGTCCTGCACGAGCGCGTCGAGATCGGAAGCAACTGGTGCCCAGCCGATTTCACCCACAGCGCGGCCCGGGTCGATGATCAGCGTGCGCGGTTCGGGAACGGCCGGGCCATGGACCAGGGGGACGCGGCGTCCGGTGACGCGCTCGACGGCGGCGGCCACATCGAGAACGCTCGAGCCTTTCCCGCTGCCGATGTTGTAGCGGCGTGATGGTCCCCGGAGCGGCAGATGCTCGAGCGCGGCCACGAAAGCCGTTGCGGCATCGCGCACATGGAGGTAGTCGCGGACCGCGGTGCCGTTGCCGTTGATCGTCAGGGGAGTGCCGTCGAGAGCGGCGGCGAGGGCGCGCGGAATCAGCCGGGTCGGGTCGGGATCCGCACCGCCCGCGATATTCGACAGCCGCAGTACGGCCGCCGCGAGCCGACCGGTGCTCGCCTGCGCTTCGACGGCGAGTTCGGCCGCCAGTTTGCTGCTCGCGTACGGGTGCGGCGGCGCGTCCGGCAGCTCCTCGCCCATAGGCTGCAGCTCCGGCGACCCATAGATGGAAGCCGTTGAGGCCAGCACGATTCGGCGCACACCGGCATCGGCCATGACCTCCAGCAGCGTGAGGGTCCCCGTGGTGTTGACGCGGAAGTACCGCAGTGGTTCGCTCAGCGAGTCGCGGGCACGCCCTAGCCCGGCCAGATGGCAGACGGCGTCGACTCCGGTCACGGCGGCCCGCACGGCGGACGCGTCGAGCAGCTCGGCGACCCGGATATCCGCGTACCCCGGTGGCCGTCCGCGTACCGTTTCCGGGGTGGCGGACGGCATGCTGCGTACCATTGCGACCGGTTGGTGCCCACCGCTCCGCAACGCCGCGACGACCGCTCGCCCCACATAGCCCTCCGCCCCCGTCACCAGCACCCGCACGACCGACTCCTCTCCACCGGGAGAACGTACGCCCTGCTCCCTACGAGCGCGCCCGCGCGTACAGCCGTTGCGCCTCCTCTCGCTCGGCCGCGATGCGCCGCCGCCGCACCACCATGGCCGCGGCAGGATCCGAGCCGGTCAGGATGGCGCGATGCAACGCGTCCGCATCGTCGATGGCCTCGCATGCTCCGCGACCGGCGGCGGGGGTGATGGCGTGGTCGGCGTCACCGCACAGGATCAGTGGCGGCTGCGGCGGCTTCGCGGTGTCGAAGGGGACCGTTCGAGCATTGGAGACGTGCAGGGTCTCGGTGTGATCGAGCAGTTGGTCGATGATGTCGGTATTGGGTGCGGCGGCGCGAATGTGCTCGGCCCAGACCGAGACCGGATGGAATCCGGTCTCCCGCTGAGGTATCGGCGGTCGGGTCAGGCGCACGAACCAGAAGGCGGCCTCGTCGTTCCAGAGGTGTCCGAAACTGCTGGTCGGCAGGATGCCCGCGCCGAGGCGGCCGTCGAAGTGCAGGACCGAGGGTTCGGTCGACAGGCGGACGGGTCCGATCGTGGTGCCGTAGAAGATGACCTGCCCGGCGTATTCGGGGGTGCGTTCGGGTTCCAGGCGGGTGCGCCCCACGGAGTCGACGCCGTCGGCGGCGATCACCAGATCGTCGATGGCGACGACATGATTGCCGCTGCGCACGGTGCCGCTGGTCGGGTCGACATCGGTGACCGGTGTGTCGAAATGCAGATCGGCTCCCGACCCGCGCGCGAATTCGATGAGCGCGCGCATGAGTTCGGGTCGCCGATACAGCCGATGCCCGCGGCTGTTCAGTTGGTCCCGGCCCGGTGCCAGGTAGTGGAAGCGGAACCCGGAGACTGGATACGACGCCGCCATCAGTGCGGTAGACGGTACTTCGAGTTCCGCCAGCACATCATGAGCATGCCGGTCCAGGACGAGGAATGACCCGTCGCCGCCCGGCGTGCGCCGCTCGAATACCCGGGCCGTCCTTTCATGGCAGGCCAGCGATCCAGCCAGGACTGTTCCGGCGATTCCGCCGCCGATGATCGTGACCACAGCACCTCCTGACCGCTACCGGTCGACACGATTCCCGACCGGCCTTCCCGACGATAGCCGATCCCTGTACGAGCGCATAGCAAATGATCAGCACACGCGGGGTTGCTGGAATCGAGCCTAGGTCGGATTCCGGTTTTCTTCGGTCGAGTTGGAATATGTTGTCCGCTATGCGGCTTACGCTCCGTTATTGCCGGGTATGCGGCCGCGCGAATTCCCGGTGACCGTTCCGTGGTGCGGCGCGCCGAGCCGGGGCCGCGAGCTCGGGCGCGGTTACCGTGGCGGAGTGATAGCGCTGCTGCTCGGTCTCGCTCTGCTGGGGGTATTCGTTGTCCTGATCGTCCGGGAGCCGCGGCGGCTGGTCAACGGGGTGGTGCTGCTCGCCGCGCTCATCTTCAGTGTGATCGGCGTGGTGGACTACGACTCCGAGAGCATGCTCGCCGTTCTCGCCGCGTTGCTGGTGATGCTGTCGCCGCTGCTGGTGCTCGTACTCGCCGGTCTGCTCATGGCGAACGGCGTGCACATGGCGCGCCGGGAGGGTCGGCGGGTGGCGAACCTGCTGTCCCTCGGACTCGGTATCGCCCTCGTCGCACCGTATGTGCTGTTCGTGGTGGCGCTCGTCAGCGGGAACCTGTGGCTGGCGGTGGTGCTGGCCTCGGGCACGCTGGTGGTCAGCTTCATCGGCTTCCTGCTGCTGGCCTTCCTGCTGTACTCGTTCGTCTATCTGCGCCTGCCCGCCGGGCGCGGTGCGGGCGCGATCGTGGTGCACGGTTCGGGGCTGATCGGCTCCCGGGTGCCGCCGCTGTTGGCCGGCCGTCTGGACAAGGCACTCGAGGTGTACGCGGCCGAGGTCGCCTCCGGGTACCGGCCGCTGCTGGTCACCAGCGGCGGCAAGGGCTCCGACGAGGAGCTGGCCGAGGCCGACGCCATGGCGGGCTACCTCATCGACCGCGGACTGCCCGACGCCGCCATCCTGCGGGAGAACCGTTCCGCGACCACGCGCGAGAACCTGCTGTTCACCCGGCAACTGCTCGCCGAGCGTGGAATCAGTACCCGAATGTTGTTGGTGACGAGCAATTTCCACGCCCTGCGTACCGCGATTCTGGCGCGGCGCATGGGCTTGGACGCCGCGGTGGTGGGATCACCGACCGCGCTGTACTACCTGCCGAGTGCGGTGCTGCGCGAGTTCGTCGGCATCCTGTTCGAGCACAAATGGTTCTATCTGACGGTCTGTGTGGCGCTCGCGGCGGCACCGCCGCTGCTGGTGCTGATCCTCGCGGCCATTCCGGGTGAGCAATAGCTAGCGGCGTCGTCGATAGTGGGCGTCCAGCAGCGGCACCGGATCGAGTTCGCTGATCTGATGTCCGGCATCGCAGTGATCGGTGAGGTCCTTGCCGTCCCGGGCCTCGACCACGCGCAGTTCCGCGACCGAGCCCACCAGTGTCGTCGCCACCCGGACGGCCCGCCGGTAGCCCGGCGCGTCCCGGTCCGCGACGATGATCACCCGCCGCGCCCCGCGCAGCCAGGTCGCGTGTTCGGGGTGCCAGCCGAGCGCGCCGCCCGCATTGCAGGTGGCGTACACCCCGCAGTGGCGGGCGGTGAGCACATCCCGTTCGCCCTCGCAGACGAAGATGTCGGCACCGGCGCGAACCGCGGGCACGATCGTCGGCAGGTGGAAGGGGATGCGCGCGAATCCGCCGCGCCGCCAACCACTGTCGGTCATGCGCTGCTGCCAGAAAGTTTTCGCCCGGCCGCGCTCATGGGGAATGTGCATGCGGTGGACGCGACCCACCGGCCGCCCGTCGAGCCGTTCGTACACATAGACGGCGACCCGACGGGGTGCGCCGAGTGGGCGTCCCAGATCGCGGGAGGGCGTCGCGAGCGGCAGTCCGGCGGCCAGCAGGGCGCGATCGGCGAGCGACGGTTCCGGGCACGGTCGCGGGGTGCGTCCGGCGTGCGGGAGCGGTCGGTCGAACAGGTCGCGCACCCGCAGTCCGAGCCGTTCCAGTACCCGTTCGTCCGGGCATCCGGCGAAACAGCGCACCACGGTGCGTCTCTTCTTCCGGTCGTAGACGACTCCGAGCGAGGGGTGGTGACGGCGTCCGTCACCCTCGTGCACCGGGCACAGGTAGCGGGTCCATTCGCCGCTGGTGCGGCCGGGGCCGCTGACCCGGTCGAGCGCGCCGGTAATGGTGTCCCAGGATCGGTTGGTGCCCATGGCGTGTCCTCCCGATTCCGGTGTACCTCGGGGGAGGGGGCCGATGCGAACGTCGCTTGCGCCTGTACGTACCGGGGACGACGGCGGACGGTTCGAGCGGTTTCCGTGACCTTCCGGCGGACAACGGGTCGCCGGAAAGCAGAAGGCTCCCGGTCTGATTCGACCGGGAGCCTGGGCT
>NZ_JASCXP010000097.1:0-19947 GCF_030010695.1 Nocardia sp. CC201C | reverse complement strand
GCCCGCCGCCGGGCCGCTTGGGCGGCCGAATGGCGCGGCATGTCCCGCCCCATCGGACGAGATCTGGAATAACACCCCGGTTCGGATCGACACTGGAATCGGACGACCTGGCACACGGCGAACTGCCGCCGGACGACCCCTCGAGGAGAAGCTCATGACCGACAACTCCGAAACCCCGGGCGGGGAACTGAACCCGCCTGTCATCGTGGCCGTGGATGGTTCGGCGGTGTCCTATCACGCCGCCGCGTGGGCGGCGGTGGACGCCGCCCTGCACGGCTGCCCGCTGCATCTGGTCACCTCCGTGTCGGTGCCGACCGCGTTCGGTCCCGGCGCGCAGCTGACCGAATCGGATACCCGCTGGCTGCACGAGGACGGCGAGCGCGTGGTGGCCGAAGCCAAGCGCATCGCCCGCAATGCCGCACCCGGTGAAGCCCTGGAGATCACCACCGAGGTGACCCTGCACCCCGTCATCCCCGATCTCATCGACCGCTCGCAGCGGGCGCGCACCCTGGTGGTGGGGACCCGCGGCCTGGGCGCCTTCCGACGCGGCCTGCTCGGTTCGGTGAGCACCGCGGTCACCCGGCACGCGCACTGCCCCGTTGCGGTGATCCCCGGTCCGGCCGTGGATCCGATCTCGGCGGAGAAACCCGTGCTGGTCGGCGTGGACGGGACGCCGGTCGGCGATCCCGCGCTGGCCTTCGCCTTCGAGGAGGCGTCGCGGCGCAAGGTCGGCCTCACCGCACTGCACGCCTGGAGCGACTACACGGGCCCGTACCTCCCGGCCCCGGGCTGGGACATGGTGCGCGATCAGGAGGAAGCGTTGCTCGCCGAACGCCTGGCCGGATACGGTGAGCGCTACCCGGACGTGCCCGTGCGCCGCATTCTGGTGATGGACCGCCCGGTGCGCGCACTGCTGGACGAATCGGAGAACGCGCAACTGGTGGTGGTCGGCAGCCACGGGCGCGGTGGATTCACCGGAATGCTCTTGGGCTCCACCAGTTCCGCGCTGCTGCACAGCGTGGACTGCCCGGCCGTGGTGGTGCGGTCGCGCTGATCGCCGGAGTCACGGTCGCGGTGGTTCTCGGTGGTGCCGCAGGATCGTCCTGGGCTGTGGGATCGCCTCGGCCGGGCCGGAGTGGTCGGACGGTGCTGGCTCAGTCGAGCGGTACCGACCAGCGCAGCCGCGTACCGGTGCCGTCCTCGCCGGCGCCGATCTCGAAGGCGCCGCCCGCCTGTTCGGCACGGTGTGCCATATTGCGCAGACCGCTCGGGGTGATGTTCTCGGGTATGCCGCGGCCGTCGTCGGTCACGGTGATGGTGAGGTCGTCGTCGACCTCGACGGCGACGGTGAGCGTATCGGCCGCGGCATGGCGCACTGCATTGCTGACCGCCTCGCGCACCACGGCCTCGGCGTGATCGGCGAGTGCGGCGTCCACCACCGACAGCGGGCCGGATATCCGCACCGAGGTGCGGATATCCATATCGGTGGTGTGCTTGGCGACCACCTGCTCGATGCGTTGCCGCAGTCGATGCGCCGGACCCGTGCCGCCACTGTGCAGATCGAAGATGGAGGTGCGGATCTCCTGGACGACGTCCTGGAGGTCGTCGATGACGTCGGTGAGCCGCTTTCGCACCTCCGGCGTGCGGGCGCGGGCCACGGTGCCCTGCAGGCTCAGCCCGGCCGCGAACAGCCGCTGGATGACATGGTCGTGCAGATCGCGGGCGATGCGGTCGCGATCGGTGAGCACATCCAGGGCCCGCATCCGCTGCTGCGCCTCGGCCAGCTGAATGGCCAGCGCGGCCTGATCGGTGAACGCCGCCGCCAGGGAGAGCTGCTCCTCCGTGAACGGGGCCGCGCCGTGCGGACGCACCACGACGAGCACACCGAAGGACGAATCGTGCGCGCGCAGCGGCAGAATCATGGCGGGACCGCGATTCGCGATCGTTTTGCCGAACTCAGCGGGTGCCTGCGCGTCCGGGGCGTCGTCGGGGCCCTCGAAACGCCGAGGGGCGCGCTCGACGAACACATCGCCGATGGTGGTGCCGCCGATGCGGACGTACGGGTCGGCGGGGCTGTCGCCGTTGCCGGACCAGTGCGCGATCCGCAGTTCGGTGATCTCCTCCGGCGGCGTCTCCGGATCCTCCGACAGGGCGAGGAAACCGCAGTCGGACAGGGTCAGCGCACGCGCCTGATCGACCACCTGGGGGAGTACCTCGCTGGCGTCGGTGCCCGCCAGGAACTCGGTGGCGATATCGCGGGTGGCCTCGATCCACGCCTGCCGGGTCCGCGCGGACTCGTAGAGGCGGGCATTGTCGATGGCGGTGCCCGCCGCGGCGGCCAGGGCGCGGACGATGACCTCGTCGTCCTCGGTGAACAGCTGCCCACCCGCCTTCTCGGTCAGGTAGAGGTTGCCGTAGATCTCGTCGCGAATGCGTACCGGCACACCGAGGAAGGTGCGCATGGGCGGATGGTTGGGCGGGAAGCCGACCGATGACGGATGGTGGGCCAGATTCTCCAGCCGAATCGGCTTGGGCTGGCTGAACAGCATGCCCAGGACGCCGCGGCCCTCGGGGAGGTCACCGATGAGGGCACGGGTCTCCTCGTCGATGCCCTCGTAGATGAACTGTTCCAGGTGGTGGTCGTGCCCGCGCACGCCGAGCGCGCCGTAGCGCGCGTCGACGAGACTGATGGCGGTGTGCACGATGGTGCGCAGGGTCTGGTCCAGGTCCAGACCGGAGGTGACCACGAGCATGGCCTCGACCAGGCCGTCCATGCGGTCGCGGGCATCGAGGATCTGTTCGACGCGGTCCTTGACCTCGGTGAGCAGCTCTCGTAGCCGCAGCTGCGACAGGGTCTCGCGAACCGAGTAGGAGCCGCTCTGCGGATCGACGGTCATATATCGGCTGTCCTGTGTCTTGTTCGACCGCGCGTGGTTACGCGATGTCAGGGACACATTCTATTACCGGACCACCGGGCGGCCGTGTGAAAGACGGGCGAACCAGACCTGTCGGCCGCCCGAATTCAGTCGCGCCGGGCGCGTTCGAGCAGTACCCGCCGTTCCGCGGCTCCGATCGAGCGCCGGGCGCGCGTCACCGCGTCCGGCGTCACCGACACCGAGGTGATGCCCATGCGCACCAGATGCTCGGCGAAGTCGGGCCGGGTGGAGGGCGCTTGCCCGCACAGCGACGAGGTGATGCCCAACCGGCGCGCCGTGCCGACGATTCGGTCGATGGCATCGAGCACCGCGGCATCGGCCTCGTCGAACAACTCGGCGCATTCCTCGGAATCGCGGTCCACCCCGAGCATGAGCTGGGTGAGGTCGTTGCTGCCGATGGACACCCCGTCGATGCCCGCGCCCACGTACTCGGGCAGTCGGAACACCACCGACGGCACCTCGGCCATCACCCAGCGGTGCAGGCCGCGCTGGCGCCCGAGCGGACTCGCGTCCACCAGTTCCAGGCACGCCTCCAACTCCCAGCGGGTGCGCACGAACGGGATCATCAGGTGCAGGTTGGGATACTGCTCGCGGACCCGCGCCAGCGCCCGCAGCTCCAAGCGGAACATCTCCGGTTCACGCACGTAGCGATAGCAGCCGCGGAAGCCGATCATCGGATTGCGTTCCTCGGGTTCGTAGGCGATGCCGCCCTCGAGGGCGCGAAACTCGTTGCTGCGCATATCGGTAGCGCGATAGATCACCGGTCTGGGCGCGAACGCCGCCGCGATGCGCTGCAACGGGCCGGCCAGATCGGTCACGAACCGTTCGCCTTCACCGCGGGTGATGAGGTCGTGCGGATGCCGCCCCGCGAGCGCGCGGGTCAGCAGTGTCTCGGCGCGCAGCAGACCGACTCCGTCGATATCGTCGCGGGCGGCGACGCGCTCGGCCACCTCGGGCAGGGCGAGATTGACATATACGCGGGTGGCCAGCGGTTCGACGGCCGGGGCCGCGATCGGCTCGGGCGCGCTGCCGACCACCGTGGCCGCCATCCGCCCGGCACGCACCAGCCCGGCGCCGCCGTCGACGGTGACCTCGGTGCCGGTGCGCAGCTCCCGGGTCGCGGTGCGCGCGCCGACCACACAGGGCACACCGAGCTCCCGGGCCACGATGGCGGCGTGGCAGGTCATACCGCCGCTGTCGGTGACCACCGCCGCGGCCCGCGAGATGGTGGGCAGCCAGTCCGGATTGGTCATGGGGGCCACCAGGATCTCGCCGTCGCGCAGTTGCTCGCCCTCGCTGGGTGCGTGCAGCACGCGGACCGCGCCCGCCGCGCGTCCGGGTGAGGCGGCCAGCCCGCGCACCAGCACCTCGTGCGGATCCGACCCCGGCCGCTGGTCCGCTGGCGGCCGGACCGCCGCGGTGGGATGGTCGGGCAGCATGGTGATCGGCCGGGCCTGCACCAACCACAGCGTGTCGGCGTCGTAGGCCCATTCGACATCCTGCGGTCGGCCGCCGTGATGTGCCTGCACCCGCAGCGCCAGCGTGGCCACCTCGATCGCCTGCTCCTCGGTGAGCGTCGGCGCGTCCTGGTCCGCCGCCGACAGTTCCACCCGCTGGTCGGCGTCGGTCCCGGCCACGATGGCGAAGCTCTGGTGTCCGGTACGGGTGGCGAGCAGGGTGGGACCGGCGGCGTCGAGCAGATAGGTGTCGGGTTCGGTGGCCCCCGAGACCACCACCTCGCCCTGGCCGCGGGCGGCGTCGATGACGACGCGGTCGCGACGCCCGTCGGAGGGGTCGGCGGTGAACGCCACGCCCGCGCTGCGCGCGTTCACCATGCACTGCACGACGACCGCCATGACCGGGCGATCGCGCATGTCGCGGTGGGCGCGGTAGGTGAGCACGCGCGGGGTGAACAGTGACGCCCAGCATTCGACCACGGCGGTCAGCAGCCGGTCGTCACCGCGAATATTGGTGAGCGAGAGGTTCATTCCGGCGAACGAGGTCTTGGCGCCGTCCTCGCCGATGGCCGAGGAGCGCACCGCCACCCGGGGCGCGTCGCCGAGCCGGTGGTAGGCCGCGAGCACGGCCTCGCGCACCGCGGCCGGGATCGGGGTGTCGAGCACCCGCTCCCGCATGGTCCGGCACAGTTCGTCCAACCGTTGCCCGTCGGCGGCGGTAGCGCCCAGGGCGGCGTCGAGCGCCTGCTTGTGCAGCGCGTCGAGTTCGGCGCCGTGCGGGCCGCCGGTGACGACCTCCTCGTAACAGGATTTCAGGATCACGAATCCCGGTGGCACCGGCAGCTGGGCGGCCACCAGTTCACCGAGGTTCGCCCCCTTGCCACCGGCCCGGTCGGCGTCGCTCAGGCGCAGTTCCGCCAGACCCGCCACATAGTCACCCATTACGGCTCCGATCCCTCGAATGTCGTGTGCTGTCAGCGTCTCTCGTGCCGACGACGGTCGGCTACGGCCGAAGGTCCTCCGGTCGCGTGGCGAATGGTCTCCGGGCGCAGCGGTTCCAGGGCCGTGGTGTGGTCGATGTGGATCACGGCGTCGTAGCGGTCGGCCGGACGCGCGTGGAAGTAGTGGCTCTGGCGTTCGGTGCGCGGCTGGTAGATGACGCCGATGGCGCGTTCGAGCCGGGTGTCGGCCAGGACCTCGGCGGCCTCGGGATGGTCGGTGCGCAGGAACAGGGCCGGCATGCCGGTGTCGTGCAGCAGTTCTTCGATACTGCTGGCCAGGGCCGGACGCACGATCTTGTGCTCGCTCGGGCCGTCCCAGTGGCTGGCGGCCGTCACCGTGCCCCGCGAGGTGGTGAAACCGATGGTGCGGCAGGCGCTTCCGTGCCGCTCCCGGATCAGCTGGCCGAGGGTGAGCTGACCGTCGGCGGCCATCTCGGTGGCGCGGGCATCACCGATATGGGAGTTGTGCGCCCACACCACGATCCGCGCGGGCGCGCCGGGACGGTCGAGATGGCGGGCCAGGGCGTCCAGGGTGTCGGCCATATGCTCGTCGCGCAGGTTCCACGAACTCACCCGGTCGCCGAACATGGCGCGGTAGTACGCCTCGGCATTGCGCACGGTCCACGCGTTGCGCAGCGCGTCGAAGTAGGCGTCGCCGTCGTAGACGTCCATGAGCGCGGCGGCATTGCGTTGCAGATCCACCAGTTCGCGCACCACCTCGGCCTGGCAGGACTCGCCGGAACCGAAGGCCGCCGCGAAGCCGTAGGACTGGCCGTCCTCGCCGGAGCCGCGGTCGAAGCAGCCGTAGCGGTGTTTGGCACGTTCCGCGGCGAGCGGGTCGGCCTGTTCGAGGTAGTCGATCACCCGCCGCACGGACCGGTGCATGCTGTACAGGTCCAGCCCGTAGAACCCGGCCTGAGCTCCCTGGGCCGAGAGGTCGTTGTAGCGGCGCAGCCAGTCGACGAAGTCGCGGACCACCACATTGCGCCACATCCAGGAGGGGAATCGCTCGAAGCCGCCGAGCGCCTCGGTGGCGGAACCGTCGGTGCCGTGTCCGCGCACAAATCGGTCGACGCGGTAGGCGTCGGGCCAATCCGCTTCGGCCGCGACGGCGCGGAAGCCGTGGTCCACGATCAGGCGGCGGGTGATCTCGGCGCGTGCGGCGTAGAACTCGTGGGTGCCGTGCGAACTCTCGCCGATCAGCACGAACCGGGCGTCGCCGATGAGATCGCGCAATGCGTCGTCGGGCGGAACGCCGGCCGGCGCGGCCACGGCGGCGGCGCGCAGCATCGCGACCGGATCGGTCACCCGCGGTGTGACGTCGGTGGTCGGGGTGGCGAGCAGCAGCCGTACCTCGTCATCGGTGACCTGGGTGAAGTTCCAGAACGAATCGCCGACCGCGAGGAAGGGGGACGGCATGGTCGCGCAGACCAGATCGTCGACCAGGCCGCGCATTTCGTGACAGGTCGATTCCGGCGCGGCCGGAACCGCCACCACCACCTGCTCGGGCTCACCGGCCCGCACGGCCTCGATGGCGGCGAACATGCTCGCGCCCGTGGCCAGGCCGTCGTCGACCAGGACGACGGTACGCCCGGCCACGTCCAGCAGCGGGCGCTCACCCCGGTAGGCGGATTCCCGGTGACGCAGCTCGCGGGCCTCCTCGCGGGCGATGGTGCGCACCTGCTCGGCGGTGAGCCGCAGACCGCGCACGATGTCGTCGTTGAGCACCAGGCGGCCGCCGCCCGCGAGCGCGCCGATGGCGAATTCGGGATTTCCGGGTGCGCCGAGTTTGCGCACGATGAGGGTGTCCAGCGGCACGCCGAGCGCGGCCGCCACCTCCCAGGCGACCGGAACGCCGCCCCGCGCCAGCCCGAGCACGATCACGTCGGGATCGTGGCGGTAGTGCTCGAGCAGCCGCGCGAGTACCCGCCCCGCTTCACGGCGGTCGTGGAAGATCTGCTGCGGTTCGTCGCGCAGCACCGGTACCGAGGTCATGGGAGCCTCCCGCGGTGGTGATGAACGGGTATGCCGAGTGCGGACCGCTGGCAGGCGAGCACCATGTCGGTGGCGGTGAGCAGGCCGGTCAGCCTGCCACCGGTGTCGACCACCGCGACCGCGTCGAGATTGGGTCGCAGGACGGTATGGGATGCCACGTCGGCGAGTCGGTCGTCCGCGTGGACGACCGCGCTGGTGGGCAGCTTTCGGGCGAGGTCGCCGAGGCTCATGCCGTCGCGGTACCGCTCATCCGCCGCGACCAGATCGGCCCAGGCGAGCACACCGACCGGTCGCCCGCTATGGTCGACCACCGGGAACACCCGATGCCCGGTATCCGGCGCTTCCGAGCGCAGCAGCCTGGCGACGGTCCAGTCGGCGGGAAGGGCCATGGGCTCGGGCGTCATGACATCGCCCACCCGATGGTCGGCCAGGCGGTGCCGCAGCCCGGCCACGGACAACTCGGCATTGGCGGCGGCGCTCAGGAACCAGCCCAGCAGGATGAGCCAGAGTCCGCCGAGGTGGCCGAACAGCAGCAGTTCGGCGAGGCCGACCAGCATCAGCACCGTGCCGAGCACCCGACCGCTGCGCGCCGCGGTGGTCGCGGCCCGCAACCGGTCACCGCCGCGCCACCACAGGATGGCGCGCAGTACCCGGCCGCCGTCGAGGGGTGCCCCGGGCAGCAGATTGAACACGCCGAGAATGACATTCACCGAGGCCAGCCAGACCAGCGTGGGGGTGACCGGCCCGTCCGGGATGGCGAGGGCGCTGACGGTCGCCGCGCCGAAGGCCAGTGCGGCCAAGCCCAGACTCGCGAGTGGACCGGCCAGTGCGACGCGTAGATCGGTGCGCGCGTCCTCGGGCTCGTCGGCGAGTTCGGATACCCCGCCGAGCAGCCACAGCGTGATGCCATCTACACCGATCCCGCTGCGACGCGCCACGATCGAGTGCGCGAGCTCGTGTACCAGCAGGCAGGCGATGAGCGTCAGCGCTCCGATGACGGCGGCGGCCCAGACCGCCGCGGGACGCGCGGTGTCGGCCAGGAAGCTGCCGAGCACCCAGGTGAACAGTCCGATGGTGACGAGCACCGACCAGTTCGCACCGACCTTGATGCCCGCCACCCGTCCGAGTGGGATGGTGGAACGCACTTGTACATCAACCCTTTTCAGCGTGGCCCGGCCGAGCGCGGCGCGGCGCGCGGGGTACGGATATCGGCGGGCATGAGCAGCAGCATCAGCACCGGCGCGGCGAGCAGCAGCAGTGCGAGCCAGAGAATCGAGGCGGGCATGCCCGCCAGTTGCAGCCCCGCCACCACGACGGGCAGGGCGATGACGAACAGCGGTGCGTGGCGGATGGTCATGGCGGTCCTTCCGGGCCGGTCGCCCCGTCAGGGGTGCATGGAGGTGGACTGTGCCGCCGGGAGGCCGAGCGTGCGCGCGATGGAGTCGGTCCACACCCGGATCGCGGTCCAGTCGCGCAGATCGCCGTAGCGTCCGCCGCCCAGGACCCGGTACAGGATGCGCGCCCACAGCGAGACCCCGACGCGTTCGTAATGCCCCGCGAACGCCCGGTAATCACGCGGCGCGATGGAATCGCGGACAGCGGCGATCCGCTGGGGCACCAGACGGCCGTACCGCCGCCCGATCGGACCGCTCAGTGCCGGTCCCAGCCCCACGCTGAACAGCCAGACGTCACGGACGCTCAGCTCGTCCCGATGCGACCGCACGTACTCCTCGAGCGCGGGCAGCAGCGCCATATTGTGCACGGCACTGCCCAGCACCACCGCGTCGAAGCGCGAGAGATCGGGTGCGTGCTCGACCTCGGCGATCTCCACGACCGCCCCGCGGCTCTCCAGTTCGGTACCGATGAATTCGGCGATATCGCGGGTCGACCCCTGCGCGGTGGCGAAGACGACCGAAATGCGAGGTGAGTTCGTAGTCATACGTCGAGCCTGCCCAGTGGCGGCCGATTCGATGAGGGGCCTGATACCCCGTTCCGGCGGGACCATGGTCACCGATCGACCGCGCCGGGGCGAGAGGCGACCGAGGTCCCCGCGGCGATGGTCTTTGCGCCCTGCCGGAGCTGGCGGCGGCCGTCGTTCACTGACTGCGGGAGGTTCGACAATGACCGAGAACCGGAATGGCGTCCCGGAGACCGCGTCCGTGCGGTGGGAGCCCATCGAGAAGTCGGCGCGGGAGCGGGCCGACGCCACCATGACCGACTACGACCTGTCGCGCCGGGAATTCTCCTGGGAGGCCGCTCGATTCGATCTCGATACGATGGCGCGGGGGTGGGTCAACATCGCCCATGAGGCCGTGGACCGGCATCTGGGCACGCCGCTCGCGGACGCCGTCGCGCTGCGCTGCCGGGATGTGGCCGGACATGTCAGTGTGCTGAGCTACCGTGACTTGGCCGGGTTGAGCAACAGGTTCGCGAATGTGCTGCGCAGTCAAGGGGTGCGGCGCGGTGACCGGGTGTGCGTGCTGTTGAACCGCACGCCCGAGCTGTATATCGCGATTCTGGGCGCGTGGAAGGCGGGGTGCGTGGTGTCCCCGCTGTTCTCGGCCTTCGGGCCGGAGCCGGTGCGGCAGCGGCTGGCGATCTCGGGGGCGAGCACGCTGGTCACCACGGTGGAGCTCTATCACCGCAAGGTCGCTCCCATTCGTGCCGAGGTGCCCGCGCTGCGCCACGTGCTGGTCACCGACGCCGCCGATATCGAGGCACCGCAGGAGGACGACACCCTCGATCTGTCGCTGGCCATGTTCGCGGCCTCCGACAAATTCGAGGTGGTGCGAACCGATTCCGAGGATCCGGCGCTGCTGCACTTCACCAGCGGCACCACCGGAAAACCCAAGGGCGCGGTGCATGTGCACGGGGCGGTGCTCGCCCACCGCGTCACCGCGCGCTACGCGCTGGACCTGCGGGCGGGCGACATCTTCTGGTGCACCGCCGATCCGGGCTGGGTGACCGGCATGTCCTACGGGGTGATCGCTCCGCTCAGCCTGGGCGTCACCCTGGTCTGCGACGAGGCCGAATTCGATCCGCAGCGTTGGTTCGGCGTTCTCACCGACGAGCGGGTGACGGTGTGGTACACCGCGCCCACCGCTTTGCGCATGCTCATGCGCCGCGGCGACGAACTGCCGCCCGGCACCGATCTGTCGCACCTGCGGTTCATCGCCAGCGTCGGGGAGCCGCTCAATCCCGAGGTCGTGGTGTGGAGCGATCGCGTGTTCGGCCGTCCCGCGCATGACAACTGGTGGCAGACCGAGACCGGCGCGATCATGATCGCCAATCTGGCCGCCGCGCAGGTGCGGCCCGGCTCGATGGGACGTCCACTGCCCGGAATAGAGGTCACCGTCCTGCGCCGGGGTGGCGACGGCCGGGCCGCGGTCACCGACGGCGCCGTCACCCTCGCCGACACCGACGAGGTGGGGGAGCTGGCACTACGGGCCGGGTGGCCCTCGATGTTCCGCGGGTACTGGAACGATCCCGAGCGCTACGCCAAGGCGTTCGCGGACGGCTGGTACCTCACCGGCGATCTCGCGCGCCGCGATGCCGACGGCTACTACTGGTTCGTGGGCCGCGCCGACGACGTGATCAAGTCGGCCGGACATCTGGTGGGGCCGTTCGAGGTGGAGAGCGCGCTCATGTCGCATCCGGCGGTGGCCGAGGTCGGCGTGATCGGCACCCCCGACCCGGTCGCGGGTGAGCTGGTGAAGGCATTCGTGCTGCTGCGCCCGGGCTTCCGTCCCGACGACGACCTGCGGGCCGAGATCACCGCCTTCGGGCGGCGCGCACTCGGGGCGGTCGCGCCCAAACGCATCGAATTCACCGAGAGCCTGCCGCACACCCGCAGCGGCAAGGTCATGCGACGGCTGCTCAAGGCTCGCGAACTGGGCCTGCCCGAGGGTGACGTGTCGACCCTGGAGGGCGTGTCGTGACCGCGCTCGACGCCACCGGGAGCCTCTCCGTCCAAGAACGGATCGACCTGCTGCGCACCATGATTCGCATCCGCCGCTTCGAGGAACGCTGTGTGCGGCTCTACAGCGCCGAGGAGATCCGCGGCTTCCTGCACCTCTACATCGGAGAGGAGGCGGTGGCCGCCGGACTGCTGCGCGAGATCGGCCCCGACGACGCGGTGGTGTCCACCTACCGCGAACACGGGCACGCCATCGCCCGCGGCATCCCATTGCCGACGCTCATGGCCGAGATGTTCGGCCGCGCCACCGGATGCAGCCGGGGCCGGGGCGGCTCCATGCACCTGTTCGACGCCCAGCGGCGCTTCTACGGCGGCAATGCCATTGTCGGCGGCGGACTTCCGGTCGCGGTGGGGTTGGGGCTCGCCGACGCGATGCGCGAGCGGCCACGGGTGACCGTATGCCTGTTCGGTGAGGGCGCGATGGCCGAGGGCGAATTCCACGAGTCGCTGAATCTGGCCGCGCTGTGGCGGCTTCCGGTGCTGTTCGCGTGCGAGAACAATCGCTACGCCATGGGCACCGCGCTGGCTCGGGAGCACGCCGCGACCGATCTGGCGTTGCGAGCCGCGTCCTACGGACTGATGTCGTGGCCGGTCGACGGGATGGACGCGGAGGCCGTGGCCGCGGCGACCCGGCGCGCGGTGACCTCGATACGCGGCGGAGCGGGACCGTGCTTCCTGGAACTGCGCACCTACCGGTTCCGGGCGCACTCGCTGTACGACGCCGACCGCTATCGGGACAAGGCCGAGATCGAGGAATGGAAAGCGCGCGACCCGATTCCGCGACTGCGGACACGTCTGCTCGCCGAAGGCGTGGTGGACGAGACGGCGCTGCGAGAGCTCGAGGCGACCGTAGCGGCCGAACTCGAGGACGCCGTCACCACCGGCCGCTCCGGACCGCTGGAACCGGTCGCCGACCTGACCCGCTACGTCTACGGAGAGCCGACATCATGATCACCTATCGGGAGGCGATGCGACAGGCGCTGCGGGAGGCCCTCGATCACGACGACCGCGTCTTCCTCATGGGGGAGGACGTCGGCGCGTACGGCGGCTGCTTCGGCGTCAGCCGCGGTCTGCTGGAGGAATACGGGCCGGAGCGGATTCGGGACACCCCGCTGAGCGAATCCGGATTCGTGGGCGCGGGAATCGGTGCGGCGCTGGGCGGTATGCGGCCCATCGTCGAGATCATGACCGGCAATTTCAGCCTGCTCGCCCTCGATCAGATCCTCAACAACGCCGCCACCCTGCGGCACATGTCGGGCGGGCAGCTGGGGGTGCCGCTGGTGATCCGCCTGGCCACCGGTGCGGGACGGCAACTGGCGGCGCAGCATTCGCACAGCCTGGAGGCGTTCTACGCGCATATCCCGGGGCTGCGGGTGGTGTCGCCGGCGACCGTCGCCGACGCTCGCGGCATGCTCTGGACAGCGCTGCGGGATCCCGATCCGGTGCTGATCTTCGAACCCATCGCGCTCTACAACATCGAGGACGAGCTGCCCGTCGACGCCGGAGCGGTGAATATCGAGCGGGCGGCCATCCGCCGCCCCGGCACCGACGCCACCGTCGTCGCCTACGGCGGCACCCTGCGCACCGCGCTGGCCGCCGCCGAGGAACTGGCGGCCGAGGGCATCGCGGCGGAGGTGCTCGATCTGCGCACCCTGCGCCCGCTGGACGAGACCACCCTGCTGGAATCGGTGTCGCGCACCCACCGTCTGGTCGTGGTCGACGAGGGCTGGCGCAGCGTCGGCATCGCCGCCGAGATCGTCGCCCGCGCCGCCGAACACGCCTACTGGGATCTCGACGCCCCCGCCGCACGGGTCTGCACCGCCGAGGTGCCCATCCCGTACGCCCGGCACCTGGAGGAGGCGGCGCTGCCCCGGGTGGACGCGGTGGTCGACGCCGTCCGGAAAGCGGTGAGATGAATGCCCGAATTCCGCATGCCCTCCCTCGGGGCCGACATGACCGAGGGCACCCTGCTGCACTGGATGGTGCACCCCGGCGAGACGGTGCACGCGGGCGATGTCATCGCCGAGGTGGACACCACCAAGGCCGCCATCGAGATCGAATGCTTCGACGACGGTGTCATCGGGACGATCCTGGTCCCCGCAGGGGAAACCGTCCCGGTCGGCGCGGTCCTGGCCACCATCGAACCGGCGACCGGTTCCACGCCGCCCCCGCCCGACGCGGCGGGCGCTGTGAACGCAACGGCGGGCGCTGGCAACTCACCGCCGAGCGCTGGGGACTCACCGGCGGGCGCTGTGAACCCATCGGCGAGCACCGGGGAACCCGAACCCCGGCGGGGGGCGACCGCTGCGGCCGCCCCCGGGTTGCAGTCTCTCGCGGACAGGCAGCGTGTCGCGGAGACCGGGGCAGCACCGGAGGCAGCACGGGGGACTGTGGTGGAGTCGGGGGCAGCACCGAGGGCAGTGGCGGAGTTGGGGGCAGCACCGCGGGGTGACGCCGAGACCGAGTTCTCGTCCGCCGTTGCGGAGACCGCGTTCTTCCCGTCGGCCGTTGCGGACAGCGAACTCCCGCCGCGGGTTGTCGCGGAGGTATCGTCGCCGTCGTCCGGTTCGGAGTCCCGCGAGCGTGGTGCGGTGGGATCCGCCCCCGGATTGCGGTCGTCCGCCGACGACACCGGAAACGGTATGGCGCTCCGCGAGATTCGCGTGACGCCGTTGGTGCGCAGATTGGCCGTGGAGGCCGGAATCGATCTCGCGACCGTCGCCGGGTCGGGTCCCGACGGCCGTATCGTGCGCGCCGATATCGAGCGGGTCGCGGCGGAGCGCACCGGTACGTCGCCAGCCACTGGACTCGACAACGCCGTGGATCGCGCGGGCGATGCGGGAGCCTCGACGCAGGCGGAGACAGGGCAGCCGTATCCCGCGCGATCGGCGAGTGACACAGGCCCCCGAAGGGATCTCGGTCGGCCGAACACGGGCGACCGTCGGCCGGACGATATCGTGCCGCCGAAGAAGCTTGCGGCCCAGTCGATGAAGGCCACGTCTCGATCGAAGCACGTCGCGGGGCGGGGCGAGAGCGACCTGATCCGCCCCGATGCGGGACCGGCCGCTCCTTCCGAGCCAGGCGTGGATGTCGTAGCGGCGGAGCGTGGCAGTGGGCAGGCGGAGACCGCCGAAACGGGTCGCGCGGACTACCGACTTCATGTGCGGGCATCGGGCTATGCCCGGCGTGTCGCACGTGAACTGGCCGTCGATCTCGCCGAGGTGACCGGCACCGGTCCCGGCGGGGCCCTGCGTGCCGCCGATATCCGTGCGGCACATCGGGAATCGATACGCCATGTGGGTACTCCGGGCGACGCCGCAGAGTTCGCCAGTATTCCGGATGGTTCCGTGGGAATCACGAGTACGTCGGGTGGCGCTGGTGTGGGGGTTCCGGGCGCCGCGGCTGTGGGGCCGGGGGCTGCCGGGCATACGCGTGACGCGGGGGCGGTGCGGACGATGATCGCGGCGGCGATGACGCGGTCGAAACAGACTGTGCCACACTATTATCTGTCGAGCACCATCGATATGGCGGCTGCCGTGGGGTGGTTGCGGGCGACGAATCGGCGGCTGGCCGTGAGCGAGCGGGTGCTGCCCGCGGCGCTGCTGTTGCGCGCTACCGCGTTGGCGGCGCGGAAGGTGCCGGATGTCAACGGGTTCTGGGTCGACGGCCGGTTCGAACCCGCCGAGCGGGTGGATCTGGGGGTGGTGGTGTCGCTGCGGGGCGGGGGCATCATCGTGCCCACCGTGCCGCGTGCCGACACCCTCTCGGTGCCCGCGATCATGGCGGCGGTGCGCGGCATCGTCGCCCGGTCCCGTGACGGTCAGCTGCGTGCGGCCGATGCCACCCCCGCCACCCTCACCGTCACGAATCTCGGTGATCTGGGCGTGGATTCGGTCTTCGGTGTCATCCCGCCGCCCCAGGTCGCCATTGTCGGCTTCGGCGCGATCACCGAGCGCCCGTGCGCCGTGGACGGCCTGCTCGGCGTCCGGTCCCAGGTGACCGCCACCCTCTCCGCCGACCACCGCGCCTCCGACGGCGCGGTCGGCGCTCGCTTCCTGCACACCCTGTCCGAACTTCTCCAGCATCCCGAGGAGCTGTGATCCCATGACCGCCGCCATGTCCCGCGACACCGCCGAGACCACGGTCCGCACCGCACTGCGCGGCTTCGCCCCCGAGTCCTATCTGCGGGCCGTGTCCGAGGACGACTCCCTGCGCGCCACCCTCGAACTCGACTCCATCGACTACCTGACCTTCATCGAACGGCTGTCCGCCGCACGCGGCGCCCGCATCGAGGAGGACGACTACCCGCGGCTGGCGACCATCCGCTCCTGCGTGGACTTCCTCACCGAACGGTAGGCGCGGCGACCGCGGGCCGACCGCCACCCTCCTCGGGTGATCGCGGCGCGGAGTGCGCCGGAACGACGTACGGTGCGACGCTGGCCAGCTTCTCGCGGGTCTCCTCGTGCTCACGCTCCGGTGTGGACGCCGCGACGATCCCCGCGCCCGCGCGCAACCAGGCCCGTCCCGCGCGCTGATAGACCGCGCGCAGGACCAGGGCGGCGTCGAGCGCGCCGGTGCTGTCGGCGAGCAGCACCGCACCGCTGTAGAGCCCGCGCGGCTCGGGTTCGAGCGCGTCGATCACCGCGCACGCCGCCGCCTTCGGGATGCCGGAGGCGGTGATGGCCGGAAAGACCGTGGTGAGCGCGTCCCAGGCGGTCCGCGAGTGGGCCAGTGAGGTTTCCACGCGCGAGCCCAGATGTTGCACGCTGCCACGATCCTTGACGGTGAGGAATTCGCTCACCCGGGTCGCGCCGGGCCGTCCGACCCCGGCCATCTCCTCGAATGCCAGTTTCACCGAGATGGCATGTTCGAACACCTCTTTCGGATCGCCCAGCAGTTCCGTGCGCAGCAGCTCATCGGACCGGTGCGCGCCGGTCCGGGCCCGGGTGCCCGCGAGCGGTTGGGTGGCCGCACGTCCGGAGGCGTCCGCCTCCAGCACGGTTTCCGGACTGAATCCGGCGGCCTGCCACCCGCCGAGGTCCAGCAGGAAGGAGCGGGCAGGCGTGTTGGCGCGGCGACCCGCGACGTAGGTCGCGGGCATATCCACCGGGAAGGGCACCTCCACGGTCCGCGACAGGATCACCTTCTCCAGCTCACCGCCGCGGATGCGCGCCACCGCCCGCTCGACCCGGTGCAGATAGTCCGGGTCGAGCGCGTCGACGGCGATCGGGGTCGTCGCAGCGTCGGGCAGGCCCGCGACCAGGTCCGCGAGCATCGGTTCCGGTGACCCGTCGTGGGTGTGGACGCGCACCGCGTCCGCGGTCACCTCGATCTCGATACCGGGCACCATCACGTGGGCCAGCACCTCGGCGGTATCGGCCGTGGTCGGATGCGCCAGTTCGAAACTGGCCCAGCCGAGCGCGCGCCACCGTGGATGCGGGCAGCGGCGCAGAGCGGTGTGGACCCGCGGCCACGGAGATCCGGTCCAACTCTCGGTGAACTCGCCGCCCACCGTCGAGTACAGCCAGCCGGGGCCGACCGTGACCGCTCCGACGGGATTGCCGCCGATGAGCCAGCGTCCCGCGCGCTCGTAGACCACATAGTCGCGCAGCAGCCCGGATCCGGCGATGGCGGCCGCGACCGCCGCCGGATCGAAGCGGCCCCGGATATGACTGTGTGCACTGCCGGTGCGGGTCATCAGGCGAACGACTCTCTGATCCGGTGCGGCGCTTCGGTGCGTGACCAGTGCATCACCCGCATCGCCAGCTCCTGGTTCATATCGAAGAACTTGATCTCGGGTTTGCCGTGCGGCATGTAGTCGGGCCAGAAGCGTTCCGCGTTGAGGTGATCGATGAGTTTGCCCGCGGCGACGCGCGCGTCGAGTTCACCGCGCTCGACGGCCCCGCAGATCGTCCGCGCCGTCACCAGCAGTTCCCGCAGCCCCCGCGCGAGCGCGGAGTCGCCGCCCTCGCGACCGCGGAACAGGCTGTCGTCCCGGCTGATCACGTACTTGCCGAGGATATGCTCCAGGCTGGCGGCCGCGTAGAAGCTGTAGGTGTCCCACACCCGGATCATGGCGTTCCACAGCTCGTAGTCGCGGAAGGCCACGTACGAGGCATAGACGAGATCGTCGTGGGCATCGAACAGGCGCTGCTGCATGCTGTCGATGTCGGCGAATCGTGCCGTGGCCCAGTCGTTCTCGCTCGCCGCGTCGATGATCCGCCGAGCGAGTGCGTTCACGATCTCGAACGAGTTGGCGATACCGCGAGAGAAGAGGGCGTCGACGGTGCCGGCGGCGGTCGCGGTCAGGCAGTAGCGGTCGCCCACCGTGCGTGACACCGAATTCTGCAGGCGTCCGGTGCTCACCCACGGCCGAACGGTCCGGGCGTCGCGGAACTGCCGCGCCACGGCGGGGAAGCGGCGCAGGAAGTCCTCGAACTCCCGCTCGGGCGCCGGGCGTTGTTCGGGGTCGGTGCGGTCGAGCAGCGTCAGCCCCACACTGCACAGCGGATTCCGGGACCGATCGTGGTTGTCGAACGGGATGACCCACAGCCAGCCGCCCTCGAAGACGTGGTGCAGGGTGCCGTTGTGCCACGGATTGGGTTGTCCGTAGCGGATGTCGGAGACCTCGTCGAACGGGGCGACGCCGACCATATGGGTGAACAGGGTGCGGGAGTGGGTGCGTGCCCGCGTCGGCTGCTCGCGCAGTCCGAAGCGCTCGGCGACCAGCGAATTGAACCCGCTGGCGTCGACCAGGTATCGCGCCCGGAACCGCTGTCCGGTGGTGGATTCGAGGGTGACGCCGTCGGCGGCGTCGATCTGGATGTCGGCGACGCGGGTGTTCAACCGGTGGGTGGCGCCGTAGCGGACGGCGGTGGTGAACAGGTAGGCGTCGATATCCTGCCGGAACCAATGGGATTCGTTCCGGAACCAGGTCGGCAGCACGATCTGGTTGGCCAGTGCCGGATCCGGTCGCCGGCCGTGGCGGTGGTAGACGAATCCGAAGTTCTGCTTCTGCCCGCACATGGTGCTGACGCGCTCGGTGGTGTCGCGGAAGTTCGACAGCGCCGCCAGTTCGGGCACGTCGTAGCGTTCCGCCAGCACCTTCATCATGACCGAGGCGTAGGGGATGACCGATTCGCCGAGGACGAAGCGGGGGTGCGTGCCCGCGTCGAGGATCAGCACCGCCAAACCGTGGCGGGCCAGGATCGCACCGAGCGTGCTGCCCGCGACCCCCGCGCCCACAATGGCGACGTCGTAGCGTGAATCGTCGTGTGGTGACATGGTTTACGACTCCTGTTCCACCAGTGCGGCACCGGTGTCCGACGGGGTGGTGGGTTCCGGGGCCAGACGCCATCCCTGGGCGCGGTCGCGGTCGCGCCAGAAACGCGCGTACCGCCCGCCCGCCGCGAGCAGTTCCCGGTGGCCGCCGGATTCGGTGACGGTGCCGCCGTACAGGAACAGCACCTGGTCGGCGCGGGCGAGGGTGGCGGGCCGATGGGCGATGACCAGCACGGTGCGGTGTTCGGCGAGCGTGAGCAGACCGTCGCGGATGGCGGCCTCGTTCTCCGGGTCGAGCGCGGAGGTCGGCTCGTCGGCGAGCACGATCGGTGCGTCCTTGAGCACCGCGCGGGCGATCGAAACCCGCTGCCGCTCACCGCCGGAGAGGATCGCGCCGCCCTCACCGACCCGGGTGTCCCAGCCCTGCGGCAGCCGGGCGACGATCTCGTCCACGCGCGCCACCGCGGCGGCCGCCCGCACCTGCTCGTCGGTGGCGTCGGGGCGGGCGAGCCGGATGTTGTCGGCGATGGTGCCGTCGAAGAGATACACGTCCTGGAACACCAGCGACAGCATGGACATCAGGGTCTCGGTGGGGATGTCGCGCACATCGTGCCCGCCGATCCGCACCGCGCCCGCGTCGGTGTCGAAGAAGCGGGCGATGAGCCGCGTGACGGTGGTTTTACCGGCACCGGAGGGACCGGCCAACGCGGTGAGCTTCCCGGCCGGGATGGTGAACGAGACATCGTCGAGCACCGGCGGATTCGTGCCCGCGCCGCCGTATCCGAAGCTGACGCCGTCGAAGTCGATGTCGGTGCGCTGCGGACGCAGCGGTGCGGCCGGTTCGGGCAGCGGTCGGGTATCGAGTACCTCGCGTATGCGCAGTAGGTGGTTGCGGGCCACCTTCAACGCGCTGCCGAGTTCGGCGGCGGCGATCATCGGTTCCACGAACCGGACCGCGAGCACCAGCAGGGCCAGCAGTGTCGGCGTGTCCAGGGATCCGCCCACGGCCAGGTAGGTGCCGTACCAGAGCACCACCGTGAACACCGCCTGCACCACGAGGGTGAAGCTCACCAGGCCGGGGACGGCGGCGGTGACCAGCCGGCGGCCGGCATCGCGTTGGGCGGTGAGGGCGTCGTCGAGCGCCGAGAACCCGCGCACGGTCTGGCCGCACGACCGCAGCACCCGTTGCGCCTGCGCGTATTCCACCACGCGGGTGCCCGCGGCGGCGGTGGCGGCGTGGGGGGGGGGGGGGGGGGGGGGGGGGGGGGGGGGGGGGGGGGGGGGGGGGCGGGGGGGGCGGG
>NZ_JASCXP010000096.1:0-20044 GCF_030010695.1 Nocardia sp. CC201C | reverse complement strand
CGCGCAAGTCGTCGTCGGTGAGCCCGTGCTCGCTCTGCATGGTGCGGCGGTCGCCGGAGAGGAAGGCGGCGGGGGAGATGCCGTGCTCCGGGTCGATATCGCTGTGCCACTGGTCCAGCCACGGTTGGAGTTCGAGCAGACCGGCCAGGAACGGGGTGATCTCCTCCTTGGACAGGCTGTGCTCGGCCAGATGGATGGCGATGGCCATGGCCTGCTCGCGGTGATCCCATCCGGCCCAGCCGTACAGGTCCGGGGTGGCGACGTTCGCGGCACCGTAGGAGATGAACCGCTCCTTGGGGACATCCAGCTTGCCACGCGCCTGCCAGTACGACGTGCGCAGGAAATCGGCCGAGGTGTACTTGGGCGGGACCGGGATGGAATCGCGGATCTTGCGCCGCGCGAGTTCATCCGGAGCGGCATCCTCCTGCCGTTGCAGGTCCCAGACGTGCTCCCAGTCCTTGCGCTTCTTCAGGCCGGAGGGCTTGTAGCGCAGGGCGGAGATGAAGGGGACGTGCTCGTCGGTGATCAGGTCGGCTACGACGGTGGACAGCTCGGTGCGGGGTGTATACAAGGCTGCGACGGCGACGAAATCCGCGTCGGCCGCCAACCTGTCGGTGAGGCGGGATAAGGTGAGCAGCTGCGGCTGCCCAGTGTCCGTGAACCACAGATCGCGGGATTCCATGCGGTCCAGCAGCCAGGATCGAAGGGCCTTGTCCTGTAGGGCGTCCCAGCTCTCAGTCGCCCAGCGGCGTTTATAGTCAGGGCGTTCGATCATTCCTATGGCGCGATTGGATTCGATGACAGAAATGCGTGCGTTGACGACCTCCTTGTAATCTTCATGCCAATCGGAGGGAAGATCGTTCGTCTGGACACCAGAGTGCCGGGTGAACCATTCTGGCGTCGCCTCGCCATTGGAGATTCGGCGCGAAAGAACTATCTCGAATGCTCGCTCGCCAAACTTAAGCTCGGGAACTTTGCCCTCATCGCAGCGCAGATCGTTATCGACTAGGCCGTATATCGAATAGATTTCCCAATCCAGTTCTTCCTGTAGGGCAATCATTCGAGCACGAGTCTTCTCCCAGAGCCGCTGATTCTCGCGCAGCTTCTCGATGGTTGGAATTGTGGTCGTGCACACTGTATTAGGGCTTAGTTCGGCGAGTCGCTGTGCAAGCGTATCTAGCTGGATTGCCAACTCAGTAGGGCACCGGCTTGGTAATGGGAAATCTTCGAGGTTGCTGCCGGTGAACTCGTAACGGTCGGACCAGGGAAGAACGCTGACGCGCGCTCCAGAACCGCCGACGGGATCGCCGCCTTTCGGATAGCTCACCATCTTGAGCCAGAAGCAGGCGGTGGAGCTGTTGAGCAGCCCGAGCAGCCGCAGATGCTCCTCCTCGCTCGCGCCCTCCGGCAACTTGATCACCGGCGCGGTCTGTTTGAATACCTTTCCGCCTCGATCCAGCACGAAATGGTTGTGCGTCGCCACGAACGGAAATGGGATAGATAGGGGCGACTGGTATCGCTTGGGAAAGAACATGCTGTGATCGAACCAGCGAAGGCCACGCTCTTCCGGCGTCCTTCCGAAGTCAACTCGTCGGCGGAGGAGCGTCCTATTGGGCCAGAGGTAACGTTCCTCGGAAGGTTCAATCTCGCGTTCCTTGCCCTCGCGGTCATACGGAAAATATGTCACCATAGATGGACTGATGCCATAGTCGCGGATGGCGTCACCCAGTACCACCGGAACGCATGCATCGGCGATTGAATGCGTTCGGGAAGCAGTTGATGTTAGATAGTACGCCTCATCGAGGCCGGTGTGGGTAGTGCGACCGATGGCGTCTATTTGAGCACCTAGCCGGTGTTCTGCGGAGGCATCTATCTTGTGAACCATCTCAAGGCCACCGTCCACCAATATCCACGGTTGCTTGGCGAACGTGTCCCGAGGTAAGTCGTCAACCGACACCCACTCGCTGACACTAGGTTCGTTCTGCTGAATCTGGTGTACGATTGCTCGCCAGACAAACCCATCCCACGGCTTATCCGGAGCTTTCGGTTCGCCTTGCACACTTCGCACCGTCCGTATCGTTTTACTGCGGGTTCTTCCTGACCGACGCGTGCCAATTAGAATTACTGTTGGGGTACCGTGGCCAGGGATATACGCGCCGGATGTATCGATCACTTCGGTGAGCTCCACAGTATGTGAAAAGAACTCCTCAATAAGTTTGGTGCCGAACTCCCGCTTCATGAACGAGTTGGCCGTGATCTGGCCCACCCGTCCGAATCGGCGTCCATCGGGATCGCCGAGCTTCGCAAGCTCGAAGAATCGTTGAGCAAAGGGAACGGAAAGTGCGTATGTTCCAGAGCACGCCTTGTACAGGCCCCTATAGATGTCGTTGAGGTGCTTATCTTTGACAGTGATATAGGGCGGATTTCCGACGACGACGTGGTAGCGGCCAGGTTCAAGTATTTCCGGGTAGTCGTGTACATCCTCTGTCGCATACGAGAATTCGGCCAGTGGGTCGCCGACCTCTCCGTCGAAGGTGAGTTCCAGCTGCCGCGCCTTGATGAGCGAGTCCCCGACCGCGAGCTTGATGGGCCAGTCGTACCGCGCCGCCTCGCGCAGCGTGCGGATGTTGGCGGCCGCCATGGCGGCGGTGAGGAGGCGGAAGCGGGCTATGGCGATGGCGAAGGGGTTGATGTCCACGCCGTGGACGGATTCGAGGGCGGCGCGGACTCGTTCGTGGCGGTCTCTGGTGGGCTGGTTGTCGGTCCAGAGGGTGACGAGGCGGCGGAAGGCTCCGAGGACGAAGTGGCCGGACCCACAGGTGGGGTCGATGAGTTTGATGTCCTCGTAGCCGAACTCCTTGACGGCGGGGGTCAGGGTGCGGTCGAGGATGAACTCTTCGACGAATTCGGGGGTTTGGAGGAGGGCGTAGGTCTTGCGGGCGTTCTCGGAGAGGTCTTGGTAGAGGTCGCCGAGGAAGCGGGTGTCCCAGCCGGTGATGCCGTCGGGGTCGAGGGGGTCGGTGAAGTCGTGGACGAGAGCGCCGGTCTGGTCGCGGTCGCGCCAGAATTCGATGAGTTCTCGGGCCCCGTCGTGGGAGAGGGGGATCTGGTAGAGGGGGTTGTGGGTGGGGTCGAAGAGGAGTTTGCCGGATTGGCCGGTGCCGAGTTCGGTGAAGGCGCGTTCGAGCCAGCCGCGGTAGGTGGGGTCGGGGTCGGATTCGACGTAGGCGTCGTAGCGGGCGTGGGCGAGTTCGCGGCGGTCGTCGGTGGGGCCGGTGAGGTAGGGGTCGGTGATGAGGTGGTTGTCCTCGCAGAAGCGGACGAAGACCGTGCCGAGAATCCACGCGACGGCGACCTGGGTGACGCGTTCGTCCAGCCACGAGGTTTCGGTGGCGGCGGTGCGGTTGAGCTTGCGGGCCTGCGCCCACTCCTCATGCAGGCGCGCCTTCACCTCCGGCAGGGCGCGCAGTTGCCGGTGCAGATCCGCTTCGGCCGCGCTGACCTGCTTCTTCAGGTCGGAAAGCAAGGCGGCGCGGTCGATCATGCGGAGGCTCCTGTGTCACTCGACGGGGTGGTGCGGTGGATATTGCGAATCCAGGAGTCGGGCACCTGAATCCATTCATTGAGGGCGGACTGGTAGGGCACCGCCACCGCACCCAGGTGCGGCTGGCGCATCGGGTCCGGCTGCGGGCACAACAGCCACAGGCCGCCCGCGCCGCGCCGGGCCCGCTCGGCCAGCCGGGCCAGCACGCCCATGGCGTCATAGCGGGCGAAGACGGCGGTGTCGGTGAGCAGCAGCGGGCCGTCACCGGGCAGGCGGTCGGCGATCTCCGGTTCGATGCGGCCCCACGCGGTGCGCGCGTACTCGGAGAACTTCAGTGCCGCACGCGAACCCGGCTCGGCGATATCCGCGCGCAGGATCGTCTCCCAGGTGGGTTTGCCGCCGGGCGGAATCAGCTCGTGCAGGCTCGACAGGAACAGCGCCGTCACCGACAGCGGCCGCACCCCGAAGCGCTCCCGCAACTCGCGGATGGCGTCGGGGGTGGCCGACGACGGTGCGGTGGGGACGGTCAGCACCCGGAAGCCGTCGCGGCGCACCGCACCCGCCAACAGCTCCTCCGCCCGCGCCGCCCTGGCGAAATCCGGGTCGTCGGCGTAACTGCCCGCGGCATGCGAGGACGGCGCGGTCGACCAGCGGTACACGTGCGCGGTGTAGCTGGACTCGACATCGGCGCGTTCCGGCAGATAACGCTGCACGCGATTGTCCGGATGGGTCGCCACCACCAGCGCGAAACCCGCGTCGCGCAGGGCCTTCGTCAGCTCCGGGGTGGGCTGATCGCGGTCGCTGCCCGCGATGGTCAATTCCGGGAAGCGGGCCAGGATGCGTTCGAAGACCCGCTCCGCGCGCAGGCCGGGCTGCTGGGCCAGCGGCATATTCGGGGTCAGCGTGAGCAGACCGGCCTGCGTCAGCCGCACCGCGCGCACCAGCGGCAGATCACGCGGATAGATCTCCAGTCGCGGGGTCACCGCCGCATTGCGCGACGCCGCCACCGCCACCTGCACCAGCCGCCGCTCATCCCAGCTGAGCGTGCCGCCGGGCGGGTCGACCGCGCCGAGGCTGTCCAGCACCGTCATCGCGGTGGGCAGCGTCTCCTGCGCGGCCAGGGCGTCCGCCGACTTGCCCAGGCGCAGTGCGTAATCCGCCAGCGCGGGGCCGGACGGCGTGTCCGGGCCGTCGTCCTCCCCGGCCTCCAGGGCCAGCACCACCACCGGATGCGCGCCGGTGTCGCGCTTCTGGGCGAGGTAGATCGCGCGCTCATCGGGGGTGAGCCCCTCCACCTCGGCCACCACCCGCACCGCGGCCAGTCCTAGCGCCCGGCGCTCGGCCCGCTCGCGCAGCCGGGTACCCCGGCGCGCGATCAACGCGTCGGCGAGCTCGGTGACCCCGGCGACCCGGCCGAAGCCCGCCAGCAGTTCCAACACCTGCGACCGCAGTGCCTGCACCGCCGGGTCCTTCTTCCACTGCTGCCGTTGCGTTTTCAGCAGCTGCGCCACCCGGCCCGTGGTCAGGCCGAGCGTCGCCGCGACCTGCGTTTGCGTAGGCCACACATCCAGGTCGGGCAGGTCGCCGTCGCCGGGGATGCGCAGCAGTCGCGCCACCGCGTCCACCTTGCTGGCATTCGACCCGTTGTTGTTGCGTTCCGGGACGAACCGCGCGGCGAGCGCGTCCAGGCTCAAGGTGCGGAGCAGGTCGTCGCTGAGATCGGCCTCCGCGGCGTCGATCTCGGCGCGCGCGTCCTGGCGGCCCTCCGGGGTGAGCGGAGCCGGTTCCGCCTTGCCGAGGCGGCGGCCCCACTCCCGCAGCCGCTCCTGGATCTCGCGGCGCGCCCGCGCCCCCAGACCCGGTGCGTTGATGAGCTTCCCGCGCCCGTAATCCAACAGTTCGCCGACGGTGTTGACGCCCAACCCGTACAGGAACTGCTCGGTAGCGGCCGTCAGGCCAGCCTGGGACAGGTGGGTGTCGCGGGTCGCCTCCTCGGCGATGCGCCACCGCTGCTCCTCCGGCGAGTCCGCGTCCACGTCGGCGGGTTGCTCCGGATGCGTGCTCAGCGGACGCGACGGCACCGACCGTGTCATATCCAGGAAGATCTTGCGCCACGCGTCACGCATCGGCTTCAGGTCCGAGAACCGTTGTGCCACATCACGATGCAGCGCCTTGCGGAAGAACGCCACCAGGCCGTCGCGCACCGACGGATCGAAGGCGTCGGCGGCGATCTCCGGATAGGGGAACTCCTCGGCCTTCAGCTGGCGTGGCAGCACGCTGCCGTCACCCCAGCGCGGCAGCTCGCCCGAGGCCATCTCGTGCAGCGTCACCGCGAGGGCGTACCGTTCGGCGTGCGCGTCGTACACCGAACGCACCAGGGTGCCGATGAACGGATCGAGATAGCCGTCGGTCCCGGCGTCGGTGCGCTGCACCGGATAGCCCGCCAGCGAGAAGTCGATCAGCACCAGCTCGCGAGTGCGGTTGGGGCGCACCCGAATCGCGATATTGTCCGGCTTGAGGTCCCGGTGCCAGACGCCTTCGCCCTCGAGGAAGTCGATCGCGCCGAACAGGTAGTCACTGTAGGTCTCCAGACGGCCCACCTGCAGGCGGCCGTTGTCGCGCAGCTCGCGGGCGACGGTCTCCTCGGTGCGGTGTCCCACACCGGATTCCAAGCCCTGCTCGTCGCCTACGTACTCCAGCACCAGGGTGGTGCGGCCGCCCAGCGTGGTCACGCCCGGCTCGACCAGTTTGATCACGCCGGAATGCTGGCGCAGGTTGCGCAGCACGTCGGCCTCGCGGAGCAGCACCTCACCGCGCTCCTCGGACAGCGAAACCTTCAGCACGACATACTTCTTCGCGCCGCGCTGGGCCTGCTCGGCCTGCAGGTCACGCACCAGCAGCGCTCGACTGGTCGAGCCGGTGCCGAGACGGCGGCGCACCAGCCAGCGCCCGGCCAGCACATCCTCGGGAACCGCGTCCAGCGGGTCCTTGTCGGCCTCCTCCGGAGGCCCTTCATCGGGGGTAGTGAGCGCCTCCTCGATATCCTCGAGCAGCTCCAAGAACTCGTCCATCGAGGTGAGCCGCCGGGTGGGCTGGTAGTCGGTGGCCGCCGCCACCAGCAGGTCCACGTCCGAGGGCAGATTGCGATTCGAGGGCCGCTTGTCACTCGAGGGCAGATTGTCGACCAGGGCGCTCGGCCGCAGCTCCGCACCGGATTCGAAGCGCGCCAGCAGCTCCGCCTGCGAGCTGGCCGGGGCCTTGCCCGTCACCAGCAGGTAGGTGAGCATCCCCAATCCGTAGACGTCCATGGCAATCGGATCGGGGGAGGTCGCCGCCAGCTCCGGGGCCAGGTAGACATCCGAGCCGCTGGACAGATGCCGCTGCGACAACGCGGTCGGAGCGTGCCGGGTCACGGTCAAGGCGGTGCCCGCCGACCGCTGCGTCGCCACCTGCCAGTCCGAGATCTGCAACCGCGGCTTGCGCCACCGCTCGGCCTCGCTGTCGCCTCGGCGCGGAATCACGTGGATGGAGCGGGCCGCCAGCGCACGATGGAACAGCCGCGTCGAATGCGCCGACTTCAAGGTCTCCGCCAGCTGCCGGACCAGCTCGATGCGGTCACCGATATCGAGCAACTCGCCGTGCTCGGCGAGATAGTCGTCCAGATGCAGGGTGTCCGGGTGATACCGGAAGATCAGCGCCGGACCCGCCGAATGGCCCGACGGGTCGAAATGTTCGAGCTGCACCGCGCCCGGATGCCGGAACCGGCGCAGCACCGCGGCCTCGCGGCGCGCCGCCGCGTCCACCGACGAGCGGATCTCCTCATCCGCGCCCCGCTCGCGCAGATAGATCCGGACCCGCGCCGGTTCGCGCAGCTCGGCGTGCTCGGCCAGATAGTCCTGCCAGGTCGGGCCGGCGTCGAAGGGCCTGCGTTCCAGATGGTACGGCCCCACCGAGAACTCGGCGTCACTGCGCCGGATGCCCACCTGCTCCAGGGCGGTCTTGATCGCCTTCGCCCGCTGCGCGTCGATGGTGTGCCGGATATCGCGCACCGGGGCGTTGAGACGCTTCACCAGTTCGGAGACCGTATGCGTTCCCGCCCGCTCGCCGGTGGGCAGCTCGAACCTGAGCCCCGGATTCGTCAGGCACACGGCCCCGCTCATGAACACCCGTGCGCCCTTGTCGGCGACCAGCCCCGCGAGTTCCTTGCTCTTCTGGTTCACCAGATGCAGCGGACTGTGGTGAAAACGCCGCCCACCCCGGGCCAGCTGCTGCACCCACGTGCCGTTCTCCCACGTGAGCCTGCCGTTCCAATGCTTCAGCTCGATCATGTACACCCCATTCGGGGCGATCACCAGCAGATCGACCTCACGCACGTGCCCGGTCTTCGCGGTGAAGGTGAAGTTCGACCACGCGTACCACGGATCGACATTCGGCAGCAGCGTACGGATCGCTTCCAGCCCCTGCCGCTCATGTTCGAAACTCGACTCGGTGACGGTCGTCCACCGGCCCTTGTCCATGCGTGCACAATCCCGTTCTCGTCGCCGTGCCCGTCGGTCCGCCGTCTGTGGCGGTGGACCGTTCTATGCCCCACACCTGCACCGACGCCGATCGTAAGGGGCGTACCCCGACACCCGGGCGGCCGCCGTGCGCTGCCGCAACAGTATCGTGTCGAACGTAGCGGGCGTGGAATCGTCCCCGGACGATTCCTGCCGCGCACTCCTCATGAGCCGTATCTGTCCCACCTGACATCCAAGGCGTTTCGCGCGAGCCATTGCTCGGTAGGCACCACGGTGAACATCTCCGGTTGATCGCAGTAGCCCGCGAGTTCCTGGAAGTTGCGGTGCCCCGACCAGTTCCGGTGGTCGCCGATCACGACCAATCGCCGTTTGGCGCGGGTTACGGCCACATTCAGCAGGTTCGGCTTCTTCGCCGCCCACGCTCTCGAACCGTCCTGATCGTTGGCGGTGCCCAAGACGAGGATGACGACCTCGGCTTCCTTGCCCTGGGTGGTGTGTACGGTGCCGACCGGCTGGGGGTATGGCAGGCGGTTTCCGATCAATCCAGCGGTCCTGCTCGCAACCACTCGGAATGGACTCACGACGAACACCGCCGCGGCGACGCGGCGATTGAGTTCGGCGGTCATCTTCGTTTCCGAGGCGGTCCACTCCGGCGGCTCGCCGTCGACCTCGGCGAGTTCTCGCTCCATCCGCTCACGCACGCGATCGCGCACACGGTTCAAGGTCGCGATGACGTAGCGTCCGTCCTCCGGGTTCCACTTGTCACCCGATCCGTGCGCGTGCACGTCGATCCAGACGTTCCGCTCCAACAGATCCGGCTGCTTGGGTCCCGCCGTGCCGTACACCATCATGCCGTCATAGGCGATGGCATTGCTGACCTCGAACATGAGCCGATCGCAGCGCCGGTGCACCCGCAGCGGGGAGCCCACCCAGACCCGATCCACGGTGTCCTGCTCGGACAACCAGGTGCCGTAGGTACTCACCCGGTCCGCGATTCCCTGCACGGAGGTGACCTGTGGTGCCCAGCGCTTGGTCAGGCCGAACTTCGCGTAGAGCCGTTGCTGCCCCTGCCAGGGCAAGGTGACGACCGGCTCCAGCTGTAGCGGATCACCCACGACGACCGCACGTCGGGTGCGCCACAGTGCCCCCACGGCGGCTTGGGGCGTCGCCTGTCCAGCCTCGTCGATGAACAACCAGCCCAGGGCTTCTCGTCCCAGACCGTTGAACATGGTCGGCAGTGAGGCGAATGTGGTGGACACGACCGGCATGACGAAGAACAGCATCTGCCATGCCGCGAGTGCCTGCTGTTCCGAGAGGTTCGGGGGCACATCGCCGTTCACGACATCGATCACCGCGCGCAGGTTCGTCCACGCCAGCTTGGGCTCGGCTGTCAGCACCGCTCGGTGCAGCTCGAGAGCGGCGAGGAAGACCCGGGAACGGGCGGCGGCGAACTCCTCGTCCATCCACGGCGACGACTTCTCGCGGCGCTCCATCGCGGCACGCTCGGCAGCTGCGTCGCGGCCACTGCCGAGTGGAGCCCATTCCTCGCCGGGGACTCGGCCCGGCCAGCGTTCGCGTGCGGCGCGGAGCAGGTTTGCTTCGTGCCGCACCTCCGATTCCCGCAGTCGTGCGGACCACTCCGTGGCCTGGGCGTCGCTCTGGGCCTGTGCGAGCTGTCGATCGCACTGCTCCAGGCGTTGCTGTCGGCTCGAGAGGTGAGCGGAGACGCCGCTGAAGTAGCGCTGGGTTTCGTGCCATTCGGCTTCGCGCGCCGCACACTGCTCGTCGGCCGCGGTCGCGGCGTCGCGTGCACGGGCCACCGCGTCGTAGAAGGGGCCGCCGATCTGCCTCCATTCGGTTCGCGCATTGCCCAAAGAGAACAGATTTTTCACCCATCCGGGGCGAGATCCCGCGTGCGCGTACAGTTTTCGTTCCGCTTCTTCTACCACGGCAAGCGTTTGTCGCGCGGCCATGTCCGCGGTGTCCACCGCGCGGCGGGCTCGGAGTACCGACTGCTCTGCTCGATGGGCCGCGGACCGGGATTCCTCGACCGCGTGGGCGAGTTCGGTGCGCAGATCCTGCAACCTGCTGATTCGGCTCTGGTGAGTCATCGCCTTGTGGCGCAGCTCGGCCAGGATGGGATCCTCGGTCGCGACGGCCTCCGCTATGAGCGCGATGCGCTGGCGTTCCTCGGCGAGGCGATGCACGGTCTCGACCGCATCTCGAAAGCTCGCGACGGCCTTGTCGAATACGTCGGGATCAGGTGTGCCAGCGTCGGCGAGGGGCTTAAGAATTTTATGCAGCCCGACGAGGTCAGGTTCCCCGTCCCTTCGTGTGGCGCCGCCCTCACGATTCCCCCACCAGACCCGTTTGACGAACTCGGCGCGATTGGTGCGGTTGCCCAGCCTCGCGGCCACCGCACCCCAACATGGTTCCCCGGCCTGCAATGTGGCCGGTCCAGGAAGATAAGCGGCGTCGGGGAAACTCTTTCGGTCGATGGCTTCGACCGAGGGGACTTCCATGCTGATGTTCTCCACGGCACCGTTGTTGGATGATGCGACCACTATTTCGAAACCGGTCAACTCCGGGATGAGCGGGACGACCTTCCGTGTCCATGCTTCGTCGGGACTGGTCCATTGCAACGTCGCCGCATCTGGTTGGAAGGCCGCGCGGGCGTTCGGCAGCTCCGCCAGCAGCAGTGCTCGCTGCACTACCACCGCGGCGATGAGATCACGCAGCATCGTCGTCTTGCCCGTGCCAGGCGGGCCGTTGACCGCGTAGATGCCGCGGTCTTCGGGACCGCCGAGTTCAGCGACGATCCGGTTGACAGCGAACTGCTGGCTCAGCGTCAACGGGTGTTCCGGCTCGGCGGGCCACCGTCCCAGCGGTATCATGGTCGGCGTCAGGGACCTCAACATTTCCTGTGGTCGTTGCCGCAGGTCGATCCGTTCCCGATCGTCGATGGACTGCTCGGACCGCAGATATTCCGTCAGGGCGGCCCCGATATCGCCGTCGAGAATAGCGTCGGACACCCTGTCCAAATCCTTGGCGTAAAAACTGTTGATAATGTCGTCACCGGATACGTCGTCGGCGTGCCGGATTGGAACCGGTGAGGATTTCACCCAGATCTCGGTCGGTTCGAGTATGTCGTCGACACCGAGATCCTCGGCCACCCAGCGGGTGATAGCCGCGAGATCCTCGACGGCCAGGACCTTGGTGCCCAGATTCTTGGGCACCGCATCGGACTCGGTGGGCCCCGAACCGTCGCCATTTCCACCGTCGCCACTATCGCCGTCGCGGTCCTTGAACCTGGCCTCGAGCGATTGCGACGCGTCCTCGGCCAGCGAGTCCGCTACCTTCTCGGCGACCGTGCCGGCCACCGACCCGAAACGCGACTCGACCGCGGAGCCGACCAGGCCCGCCACCGAGGCCAGACCTCCGGTCGCCACGTCGATAGCAACCCGTGCGCTGACACCGGCGATGGCGCGCAGCGCACGTCTGCCGCCGGATTCCACCTCTCCGGCCGGGTCGATCCGGACCCGGCCGTCACCGATCTCGAAGAGAACGGCCCGTGTCCTCTCATTGTGGTCTTCGAAACCTTCGAGCCACTCCTTGCTTCCAGGACCCGGGGGGCGGACCGTTCGGCCCAAAGCCCAAGCGCAGGACGAGATCGTCGCGCTCTCCTTGTACAGTCGTCCGGTCTCGTCCAGAGTCAGACTCAACAATGCGCTGTGACCGCGGATACGTCCGTCGGTATCGGGTTCGGCCTCGGGCGCGGGGAGCGCGCTGTGCAGCACGTCTCGAATCTTCTCGACATCGAAGATGCCCGCGTACACCGTGTAGCGCCACACGTATCCTTCACGAAGCCGCTTCGGAGGTCGTTCCCACGGAAGATCTTTGCCCTTGTGGATCTTCTCGGTGCCTTTGTCGTCCTCGCTACCCTTGGACTGCTTCGGTGAGTCAACGGTCTGTGGGCTGAAGTACTCCACCGCGCGCCAGAACTGAACAATGCTCGCCTGTCTCCGAGCTTCCGCTGTCGCCATCCCCGAACCTCACCCAACAATTGACACGCTGTTTCGAATACGCCACCGCGACGCAGCGGACGGTCGGATGATCTCGCGGAATCGGGTTCAATCCCCGGTCGTATGCACCCGACACCCCGTGGCCTTGGGCGAATCGACAGTATCAATGTGAAATGCGAGATTCCTTGCGGTAACGATGAACTGGCACAACATGTCATAGGCGAGACGAGTCCTGTGGCTCGGCCGACGGGAATTCGGCAGCGGCGTGACTGCGTCCCAGCGGTTTGACGTCAGCGCCGGAAGGCGGGCCGACGTCTACGGTGTGTTCTCGGTGCCGGGACTGAGCTACCCTCGCGGTCGATGGCGCACGACAGAAAGTCCCCGATGCCCACAGCACTCCTCGGCCGCTGGCGGATCGTCGAGATGGACAACTGGGATCTCGACGCGATCGAACTCGTCGGTCCCGGATACGTCGAGTTCCGCCGGGACGGTACCGGTGAGTTCTCCTTCATCTGTGTGACCGGTGAGCTGGACTGCCGCCCCGAGCGCCATAACGGCCGCGACGGTGTCGGATTCAGTTGGGAAGGGTTGGACGAGGGTGATCCGGTGAGCGGGCGCGGGTGGGCGGTGCCGAGCGTGGACGGTGGGGTGGATGGGTATCTGGCCTTTCATCTCGGTGACGAATCCGGTTTCCGCGCAGTACCGTTCGAGGACAGCGCGACCGAGGGTAGGGGATGAGCGAGTACCAGTACTACGAATTCGTCGCCATCGATCGACCGCTCGACGAGCGGCAGTTCGCGGAGGTACGGGCGCTGTCCACCCGTGCGCGGATCACGGCGACACGCTTCGTCAACGAGTACCACTGGGGTGACCTGAAGGCCGATCCCCGGCAGTTGGTCGAGCAGTATTTCGACGCGCACCTGTACGTAACCGATTGGGGCACACACCGATTCCTGTTCAAGGTGCCGCGTGCGCTGCTGGATGCGGAAGCGGTCGAGCCGTATCTGCTCGACGAGTGCGTGAGTGCCTGGATCGCTGGCGAGAGTCTCGTTATCGACCTGACCAGCGACGGCTACGAAGGCGATTGGGAGGAAGGGGCGGAGGATTCGCTGTCGGTGCTGGTCGGCGTGCGTGCGGAGTTGGCCGCCGGGGATCTGCGTGCGCTCTATCTGGCCTGGCTGGCGGGCTACGGGACGTGGGAGTGGGACGAGGACGCGTTCGGCCGTGAGCACGATGACGAACTCGAGCCGCCGGTGCCCTCGGGGCTGCGGTCCCTCACCGCACCGCAGCGTGGGCTCGCGGACTTCTTGCGACTCGATCCGGATCTGCTGGAGGTCGCGGCGGAAGCGGGTCCGGATCTCGCGGCTGCCGCCGAGGAGCCGGAGGAGCTGGCCGCCTGGATCGCCGGGCTACCGCCCGCCGAGAAGGACGAACTCCTGCTGCGGGTAGCTCGCGATGACGCCGCGCTCGTGCACCTGGAACTGCTGCACCGATTCCGCGCCGTGACGCCACGGCCGCGAACGGTCGGGGAACGGACGGTCGCCGATCTGCTCGACGGGGCGGCGCGACGGCGTGCTGTCCGGGAACGGGCCGAGGCCGAAGCGGAAGAGCGGGAGCACGCCCGCGTGGCGGCTCGGGCCGCCCGTGACCGTGAGCGGCGGTTGGAACGGCTCGCCGCCGAGGGCGAGGCGGTATGGACGCGGGTGGAGGCGCTGGTCACTACCGCCAAGCCGCGTGACTATGATGCGGCCGCCGCGCTGCTCTCCGATCTCAAAGCGCTCGCTGACCGTGACGAACTCATGGACCGGTTCGATATCCGCGTCGCGGACCTGCGTACCCGATACGCGAACCGGCCCGCCCTGCTTCGACGTCTCGCGACGGTGTGAGGGACTTGCCGGGGGTTCGGCGGCCCGATCGGTGCTTGCCCGGGATGTCGGCTTCCCGCGTGGGCCGGATCGCCGATCTGTCATAGCGCCCGCCTACGATGCGATGGCATCACCGGGTACTGACGAGGACACATTCGCCATGCACTACGAGCAGCTCGACGCCCTGCGTCGGCAGCATCCCGCGTGGCGACTGCTGCGAGCCGACAACGCGCCGCTGGTGTTGTCGCTCCTGGGCAAGGTGTTCGTGGAGGAGAACATTCGCGCCATCTCCGCCTCGGAGCTCGAGAGCAGACTCGATGACGAGTTGTACGCGCTCAATCAGCGGTTGGGCGAGGGTGCCTTCCCGAAGTCGCCGAAGACCTATCTCAACGATTGGGCCGCACCGGAATCGGGGTGGCTGCGCAAGTACTACCCGGCCGATTCCGACGAGGTGCACTTCGATGCGACACCGGCGGTGGAGAAGGCGCTCGGGTGGGCGAAGGCGTTGCGGGAGCGGTCGTTCGTCGGGACCGAGTCGCGACTGAATACCGTGTTCGAGCTGTTGCGGCAGATGGCGTTCGGGGCGGAGGGGGACCCGCGGGTCCGGTTGGCGGAGTTGCGGCGGCGGCGCGACGCGATCGACGCGGAGATCGAGGCGGTGGCTCAGGGACGGTTCGCACTGCTGGAGCCCGCCGCTCAGCGCGACCGGTATCAGCAGTTCGCCGCGACCGCACGGGAGTTGCTGGCCGATTTTCGGGAGGTCGAGGCGAATTTCCGGCAGCTCGATCGGGAGCTGCGGGAGCAGATCGCCACCTGGTCGGGTGCGAAGGGGGAGCTGCTCGATGATCTGCTCGGCAACCGCCATTCGATCGCGGAATCCGATCAGGGGCGCAGCTTCCAGGCGTTCTACGACTTCCTGCTCTCCCACGACAGGCAGACCGAATTCACCGAACTGCTCGCGAAGGTGCAGGAACTCGATGCCGTGGAACCGGATCCGCGGCTGCGGCGCATCCACCACGACTGGCTGGCCGCCGGGAGCCGCACCCAGGCCACTGTCCGGATGCTGTCCGAGCAGCTGCGTCGATTCCTCGATGACCAGGTCTGGCTGGAGAACCGGCGGGTCATGGACATCCTGCGGGGCATCGAGGCGAATGCGCTGCGCCTCAGGGAGATTCGGGAGCCCGATGTCGTGATGGGTCTCGATGCGACCGCACCGGAGGTGGTGCTGCCGATGGAACGGCCGCTGTATCGACCGGTGGACAAGGCACCGCTGGACAGTGCGGGCATCGCCGACGCCGCCGAGGATGTGGACGCGGACCTGTTGTTCCAGCAGGTGTTCGTCGATCCGGCGCGGCTGGTCGACGGCGTGCGCTCGGCGCTGCGGGGGCGCGGCCAGATCGGTTTGGCGGCCCTGCTCGAGCAGCGGCCGTTGGAACAGGGGCTGGCCGAGTTGGTCACCTACCTGTCACTGAGCGATCCGGGTTTCGAGGTCGTCTTCGATGACGGGCAGCACGAGCAGGTGCGGTGGTGCGACACCGATGGCGTGGAGCGCAGCGCCCGGATTCCGCGCGTGATCTTCACGCGCGCCGCCGCGCCGGAGGAACCGCGATGACCACACCGACCGCCGAACACGAACTGTCCGTGGTCGTCACCCAATTGATGAAGGGCGTGCTCTACCAGGACACCCATGAGCGGCAGTGGCGGCAGTTGCTGGCGCTCCAGGCGCAGGTGCGCGACTATGTGCGGGTCATCGGGCTCACCGTGTTCATCGACGAATCGGAGGGCTACGCCTTCCTGCGCTCTCGGCCCGAACTCGAGGAGGACGACGGACCGGCGATTCCGCGTCTCATGCCCCGGCGCGCGCTCTCGTTCCCGGTGAGCCTGCTGCTGGCGCTGCTGCGGAAGAAGCTGGCCGAGAACGACGCCAAGGACGCCGACGCCCGGCTCATCCTCACCCGCGACCAGATCGTCGAGACGGTGCGCACCTTCCAGCCGGAGAGCAGCAACGAAGCCCGTCTCGTGGAACAGATCGACACACAGATCAACAAGGTGATCGAGCTCGGTTTCCTGCGTCGGCTCAAATCCTCCGCCGCTGCCGATACCTTCGAGGTGCGGCGCGTGCTCAAGGCGTTCGTCGACGCGCAATGGCTGGCCGACTTCGATCGCAGACTGGCCGAGTACGCGGCCACACTGGGTGGGGAGGACAGGTGACCGACGAGGACCGGCCCGGATATCGGCTCGACCGCCTCGAGCTGTACAACTGGGGCACCTTCGACCAGCGAGTGTGGCGCTACGAGCAGCATGGTCGCAACGGTCTGCTCACCGGCGACATCGGATCGGGCAAGTCCACGGTGGTGGATGCCATCACCACGCTGCTATTGCCCGCGCACCGGATCTCGTACAACAAAGCGGCGGGCGCGGAGACCCGGGAGCGTGATCTGCGCTCCTATGTACTAGGGCATTACAAGTCCGAGCGCAATGAAGCCCTCGGGACCAGCCGACCGGTGGGATTGCGGGACCGCACCTCCTTCTCGGTGATCCTCGGTGTCTTCGCCAACCACGGATTCGATGCGACGGTCAGCCTGGCGCAGGTGTTCTGGTTCAAGGACCAAGCCGGGGCCGGGCAGCCGGACCGGTTCTTCGTCACCGCCGACCGCGCGCTGAGCATCGCCGGTGACTTCGGCGACTTCGGCGGCGACATCGCGGCGTTGAAGCGGCGGCTACGCAAGGCCGGTGCCACGATCCGCGACGCATTCCCGGACTACGGCAAGGACTTTCGACGGCTGCTCGGCATCGAGTCCGAGCAGGCGATGGAGCTGTTCCATCAGACGGTGTCCATGAAATCGGTGGGCAACCTGAACGATTTCGTGCGCAACCACATGCTGGAACCCTTCGCGGCCGACGCCGCGATCAAGGGTCTCGTGGATCATTTCGAGGATCTGACCAGGGCGCACGACGCCGTGGTGCGGGCCCGCGACCAATTGGCGCTGCTCGATCCGCTGCTGACCGACTGCGACGAATACGGTCGCAGAGGTGCCGAGATCGAGGCGGTGCGCTCGCGGCGCGACGCCCTGCCCTACTACTTCGCCGATCGCAAGCACGGCCTGCTCACGGTGCAGATCGACGCATGGCGGGAGGAAGCCGATGCGCTCGGTGCGGACCTGGACAGCGCGAAAGACAAGGTCGAACGCCTGCGCAAGGAACAGAGGCGGCTCGAGCTGAAGCGGGCCGGGCACGGTGGCGACCGGATTGCCGAGATCGGTCGTGAGATCGACGAGTGCGCCCGAGTCCGCGACGAAAGACAGTACCGTGCACAGCGATTCGCGGAGCTGCTCGGGGACATCGGTCTGCGGCCGGCGGAAACGGCCGAACAGTTCGGCGAGCGACTGCGCGAGGTGCGCCGACGAGCGGCGACGCTGGACGACGAGAAGACAGTGCAGCAGAACATTCTCACCGAGGTGGCGGTGCGGCTGCGCGACGCCGACAACGATGCCCGCGATATCAACACCGAACTGCGCAGCCTGCGAGAGCGGCCGAGCAATATTCCCGCGCGGCAGCTGGAGCTGCGGCGACGCCTGTGCACCGAACTGCGCATCGACGAGGCCGACCTGCCCTACGCGGGCGAACTCATCAAGGTGCGCGACGACGAACGCGACTGGGAGGGAGCCGCGGAGCGGCTGCTGCACGGATTCGGTCTCGCCCTGCTGGTGTCGGGCGAACACTATGCGGCGGTGTCGGATTGGATCGACGGCCACCATCTGGGCGGGCGGCTCGTCTACTTCAGGGTGCCCGGAGCCACCGTGGAGCGCCTGCCCGAGATCGGCGACCGCGCGCTGTATTCCAAGCTGGAGATCAAGGATTCGCCGTTCGCGGACTGGCTGGATCGCGAGCTGCGCCATCGCGCCGACTACGAGTGCGTCGACACCATGGCGGAGTTCCGCCGCGCCCGCACCGCCATCACCCGGGCGGGCCAGATCAAAGGCGGGCGTGGACGGCACGAGAAGGACGATCGCCATCGTATCGACGATCGGCGGCACTACGTGCTCGGCTGGAGCAATGCCAGCAAGATCGAGACACTGCTGGCCGAAGCCGAACGGCTCACCCGGGTGCTCGCGGAGCTGAACGCGACGCGGAGCACCGCGAAAGGCGCACTCACCGAACTGGACAGGTTCGCGGGCACCGCGTCCAAGCTGGTCGAGTTTCGTGGCTACTCCGACATCGATTGGCGGGCGATGGTGGGGCGGATCGCCGATCTCGACGCCGAGCGCCATCGCATCGAGAGTTCCTCGGATGCCCTGCGGGAGATCGCGACACAGCTCGAGGACGTCGGGAAACGACTGAAGGTCGCCGATGGCGATGTCACGCGGATCAGCACCGGGTTGGGGGCGATCGACCGTGACATATCGGTTGCCGAGACCACCCGCACCGATCTCGGGCAGCTGCTGACCCACCCGGACTACGAGGTGGCCCGGACGCAGTTTCCCGAGCTGGAGCGAGCGGCGAAACGGCATGCGACCGACACCGTGCCGGCCTGCGATCTCGCACAGGCCCGGCTCACCGCCGAGTTCACCACGCGCGCCGAGAACCTGTCGAAGGAGCAGCGCGCCGCGGGCAACCGGGCGATCACGAAAATGGCCGGATTCCGTGCGAAATACCCACTCGAAACCGAGGAACTCGACGACAGTCTCGAATCGGCGGACGGCTACCGGCAGCTGCACCGCCGTTTGGCGGACGACGATCTGCCGCGCTTCGAGGCCGACTTCAAAACCTATCTGAACACCAATACGATTCGCGATATCGCGGGCTTTCACGCACAGCTCGGCAATCAGGTGGAACTCATCCGGGAACGCGTCGAGACCATCAACAAGTCCCTGTCCGGCATCCCCTACAACCCGGGTCGTTACATTCGGCTGGAGTTGCAGCCGACATCGAATGTGGAGATCCGGGATTTCCGCACCCAGCTGCGTGAATGCACGAGCGGCGCGGTCGACGACGGTGGCGACCAGTACTCGGAACAGAAGTTCCTCCAGGTGAAGTCGATCATCGAACGGTTCCGGGGCCGGGAGGGACAGACCGAGGTGGACAAGTCCTGGACCCGGCGCGTCACCGATGTGCGCAACTGGTTCGTCTTCTCCGCGTCCGAGCGCTGGCTCGAGGACGACACCGAACACGAGAACTACACCGACTCCGGCGGCAAATCGGGCGGGCAGAAGGAGAAACTCGCCTACACCATCCTCGCGGCGTCCCTGGCGTATCAGTTCAAACTCGACTGGGATGCGGTGCAGTCCACGACCTTCCGGTTCGTCGTGATCGACGAGGCCTTCGGCCGTGGTTCGGACGAGTCCACGCGGTTCGCGCTGGGCCTGTTCCGTCGTCTCGGGCTGCAACTGCTGATCGTCACGCCGTTGCAGAAGATCCACGTCATCGAGCCCTTCGTCTCGTCGGTGGGATTCGTCGACAACAAGACCGGCGCCTACTCGCGCATGCAGACCTTGACGATCGAGGAGTACCGGCAGCGGCAACTCGCCCACGTGCTGGCCTCCGGGGACGCCGTGGAGGGACAGTGACCGGCTGGACCACCCGCGCGGATGTGACGCGAAAGCTGCGGCGGCGCTGGGACTCCGGTGAACTCCTGGCGGCGTACGCCACGGGGGAGGCGCTGCTGCCGATCGAGGTATCCCTGCGCAGACCCGGCCCGCGAGATATCGCCACCGACCTGGCCGCCGTGCGGGAATGGGCGAACCCGTGGCGTGTCGGCAACGGACTGCGGGTGGAATACCAGGCGGTGGGCGGCAGGATCGTCGGGTCCAACGAACTGCCGCGACGGGTCTGGATCGACGAGTGGCCCCAGCTGTGGGCATTGCTCGGCGTCGGTGGCGCGGTACGCCAATTCCTCGACCTCCTCGACCACACCCGCGCCGCCGCGCCCGCACTGACCGACTGGATGCTCGGCAAGCCACACGACGTGCTCACCCTGGCCGACGACTGGGTGAAGATCGTGGACACGGTGCGGTGGATCGACGCCCACGCCGCCTCCGGAATCTATCTGCGTCAGGTCGACGTCCCCGGTGTCGACACCAAGTTCATCGAACGCCA
>NZ_JASCXP010000095.1:0-20082 GCF_030010695.1 Nocardia sp. CC201C | reverse complement strand
CCCGGTGCGGGCGCGAATCGTCATGACCGGGGACGAGATTCGCAGCGAAGGGCCGCTGCACGCGGGACAGACCCGCGATTCGATCGGCCCGATCCTGCCCGATCTGCTGGCCTGGCACGGCGTGCAGACCCAGGACCGGGTCCATCTGCGCGATGCCGCCAACGCCTTCGACGAGGTGCTGACCGCCGCCTCCGACTGCGATCTGCTGGTGATCGTGGGCGCGACCGGTGGCGGCGCGGCCGATCAGCTGCGCGCGGCATTGGACCGCGCGCGGGCGAGCATGCTGGTGCGCAGGCTGCGGCTGCGGCCCGGCGGTTCCACGGTGGTGGCGCAACTGCGTTCCGGTGCGGTGATTCTCGGCCTGCCGGGCAATCCGTTCGCCGCCGTCGCGACGCTGCTGGCCTTGACGCCCGCCCTGGTGTCGGGCCTCACCGGGACCACGCGGGAGCGAGTGCTCCGGGGGCCGCTGGTCAATGCCGGTGCGATCTCCGGTCCGGTGGCGCGCATCGTCCCCGCCCGCGCGGTGCCCGCCGGAGGCTGGGAGGGCGACGCCAGCATCCGCACCGCGCACCTGGCCGGACTCCTGCACCGCGACGGCCTCGTGGTGGTACCCGCCGACGCCCGCGACGGCGACCTCGTGGAGTTCATCCCGCTGCCCGACTGATCGGCTACCGCACCGCCCGATCCGCCGCCGCACCATGCGGCGCAGTGAGTTCGACCACTGCGGCGGGGACGGGCCCGTGGGGGCGGGTCCACCGGAATGGGTCGCTGCCCGTACCTTCGCGGCCTCTTCCGCCGAGAAAGCTATTGCATACCAACCGGTTTGCGAGTGGTTCGAGATCAGGCGCATGTGATCGGGTGGTCCGCGTGGGAGATGAGCACGACGGCACGGTCGACGGTGACGGCGCGGACAGCGCGCCGACCGACCTGCCCTTCCTCGCGGGCCGGGTCTACGACACCGAGGACAGACTGATGCAGCGCGCCTACACCTTCGCCTGCCCGGTCCCCGGCTGCCCCCATCTGCACGAGGACCGCACCGACAGCCCGCCGGAGATCTGGCGGGCCCGCGTGCAGTCGGCCCTGGCCCGACACCTCGCGGCGGCGCACCCGGATTGGCGTCCGAGCGCCGACGGCTGACGGCACGTCGACATCCGCGCGCACCTCACCCGCGCAACGCGTCGATGATCTTCTGGATCCGGCCCACTCGGGTCTCGGGACGCTTCGCCGCCACTACATCTCGAACCCACCCCCGACGCTTCGAGTAACCGCACGCGTCGAAGGCGTCGCGCAGCCCCCGCCCAGCACCGCTACCGCCTCCGGGGGAATGGGGATATACGCCCCGCCACCCCGGGCGGAGCGGATCGTCCCCTCGAATCGCAGCATGAAATCCACGATATCGCGCACAATCGAGCAGGGCACCGGATTGCCTCCGCGATCCTGCAGCAAACCGATCGGCCAGGTGAGAACGGGCTGGTCGGAAAGGCGCACGGAGTTAGCCGGAATGGCGGATAATCGCGTGTCACCGGTCACCATCAGTGTGTTAACAAATATTAAGCGGCCGAGAACCGAACGTTTCCAAAGCATCACCGATACCGCCCCGAAACCTCCTCGGGGCGAGACGTTTCGGCCGGTCATCATGGATCAACGCAGGTCGAACGGCGTCGGCGGCAGGCAGGCCGCAATCGCACAGTGACCGCCACGTTGCGGCGATCTCACAACTCACAACGCGGGTTCGCGCACTGTGAGAGAATCGTTTTGACGCCCGCTATGACGTCTTTACAGTCGATGCAGCAGCCCAATTTCCACAGCTCGAAGGGGGCGTCATGGCAAACCCGGGGACCGATAGCTCGTCCGCCGATGCACTGCTTCGACTGGGGAAGTATTTCAACCGCGGTGAAGTGTCCGCGGACCTGCGCACGGTCCACAAGGTGGGCGGACGCGATGCCGACGAGTTCTACCGGGATCGCTGGGCGCACGACAAGGTGGTGCGCTCCACACACGGCGTGAACTGCACCGGCTCGTGCTCGTGGAAGATCTACGTCTCCGACGGCGTGATCACCTGGGAATCGCAGCAGACCGACTACCCGTCCGTCGGCGCGGACAAGCCGGAGTACGAACCGCGCGGCTGCCCGCGCGGCGCGTCCTTCTCCTGGTACACGTATTCGCCCGCACGGGTGCGCTACCCCTATGTGCGCGGCGTCCTGCTCGAGCTCTACCGCGCCGCCAAGGCCGAACTCAAGGACCCGGTGCTGGCCTGGGAGTCCATCGTCGAGAATCCCGAGCAGGCGAAACGCTACAAGCACGCCCGCGGCAAGGGCGGCTTCGTGCGCGCCGAATGGTGGGAGGCCGCCGAGATCGCGGCCGCCGCCCATGTGTACACCATCAAGAAGTACGGGCCGGACCGGGTCGCCGGATTCTCCCCCATTCCCGCCATGTCCATGGTCAGTCACGCGGTGGGCGCGCGGTTCATCTCGCTCATCGGCGGATCCATGCTGTCGTTCTACGACTGGTACGCCGACCTGCCGGTGGCCTCGCCGCAGGTCTTCGGCGACCAGACCGACGTGCCGGAGTCGGCCGACTGGTTCGACGCGGGCTACCTGATCATGTGGGGCTCCAATGTGCCGGTGACCCGTACCCCGGACGCGCACTACATGACCGAGGCCCGCTACCGGGGCCAGAAGGTGGTCGTGGTCTCCCCGGACTACGCCGACAACACCAAGTTCGCCGACGAATGGGTGCCCGCCCGCCCGGGAACCGATGCGGCGCTGGCCATGTCCATGGGCCACGTGGTGCTCAAGGAGTTCTTCGTCGAGCGCGACACCCCGTACTTCCGGGACTACGTCAAGCGCTACACCGACCTGCCGTATCTGATCACGCTGGACGACAAGAACGGCGTGTGCGTACCCGGCAAGTTCCTCACCGCCGCCGACCTCGGGCACACGGGCGAGGGCGTCGAGTTCCAGACGGTGCTGCTGAACGCCGACGGCGACCCGACGGTGCCCAACGGGTCGCTCGGTCACCGCTTCACCGAGGCGGGCAAGGGCAAGTGGAACCTGGATCTCGGGGATGTCGATCCCCTGCTGACTCTGCACGGCCGCGTCAGCGACGCCGCGGCCGTGCAGCTTCCCCGCTTCGACGACGGCACCGCGGGCGTCATCACCCGCGGCGTGCCCACCACCGTGGTCGCGGGCAAGCGGGTGACCACCGTCTTCGATCTGCTGCTGGCGCAGTACGGCGTGGCGCGCACCGGCCTGCCCGGCAGCTGGCCGACCGGCTACGACGATGCCAGCGAGCCGTACACTCCCGCCTGGCAGGAGACCATCACCGGCGTTCCGGCCAAGCAGGCCGAGCGCATCGGCCGCGAATTCGCCGACAATGCGGAGAAATCCCAGGGCCGCTCCATGATTCTGATGGGCGCGGGCACCAACCACTGGTTCCACTCGGACCAGATCTACCGCGCCTTCTTCACCCTGACCCTGCTCACCGGCTGCCAGGGCGTGAACGGCGGCGGCTGGGCGCACTACGTGGGCCAGGAGAAATGCCGTCCGGTCACCGGTTGGTCCACACTGGCCTTCGGCCTGGACTGGCAGCGCCCGCCGCGGCAGATGCAGGGCACCGTGTTCTGGTACCTGGCCAACGACCAGTGGCGCTACGACCCGTTCACGGCGGAATCGTTCTCCTCGCCGCTGGGTGCGGGGCGCTTCGCCGGGCGCACGGCCGCCGACAATATCGCGCTCGCCACCCGGCTCGGCTGGATGCCCAGCTACCCGACCCTCAACCGGAACCCCCTCGACCTGGTGGACGAGGCCGAGGCCGCGGGCAAGACTCCGGCCGACCATGTGGTGGACGGCCTCACCTCCGGCGAGCTGCGCTTCGCCTGCGAGGATCCGGACGCGCCGGAGAACTTCCCGCGCGTGCTGACCGTGTGGCGCGCCAATCTGCTCGGGTCCTCCGGCAAGGGCAACGAGTACTTCCACAAGCATCTGCTCGGCGCGGACTCCAACCTGCAGACCACCGACACCACGGGGGTGCGCCCGCAGGAACTGGTGTGGCGCGAGCGGGCCGCCACCGGCAAGCTGGATCTGCTCATGTCGCTGGACTTCCGGATGACCAGCACCACACTGTTCTCCGATATCGTCTTCCCGGCCGCCACCTGGTACGAGAAGCACGATCTGTCCTCCACGGATATGCACCCGTTCGTGCACGCCTTCTCCCCCGCCATCTCCCCGCCGTGGGAGGCCAAGACCGACTTCGACGCGTTCCACCGCATCGCCCGCGGATTCTCCTGGCTGGCGGAGAAGCATCTGGGCAAGCGCAAGGATCTGGTCGCGGTACCGCTGCAACACGACAGCGCCGACGCGCTGGCCCAGGCCGGTGGTCGCGTCCTGGACTGGAAGGCCGGGGAATGCGAACCGGTCCCCGGTAAGACCATGCCGAAACTGGTTGTGGTCGAACGCGATTACCCCAGCGTGGCGGAGAAGATGGCCGCGCTCGGACCGCTGGTCGAGACGGCCGGGCTCACCGTCAAGGGTGTCACCACCCTGCCCGATGCCGAGGTGGAGTACCTGAAGGGCGTCAACGGGACCGTGGTTTCCGGTGTGGCGCAGGGACGTCCGTCGCTGGCCAAGGACACCCACGCCGCCGAGGCCATCCTGGCGCTGTCCGGAACCACCAACGGCCGACTCGCCGTGGCGGGGTTCCACGCGCTCGAGCAGCGCACCGGCACCCGGTTGGCCGATCTGGCCGCCGAACACGAGGGCAAGCGGATCTCCTTCGCCGACACCCAGGCCCGGCCGGTGCCGGTGATCACCTCACCGGAATGGTCGGGCAGTGAGACCGGCGGGCGGCGGTACTCGCCGTTCACCATCAATACCGAGCGGCTCAAGCCGTGGCACACGCTGACCGGCCGGCAGCACTTCTACCTCGACCACGACTGGATGATCGAACTCGGCGAGCAGCTGCCGATCTTCCGGCCGCCGCTGGATATGACCGCGTTGTTCAGCGAGCCCGGCGTCGGCAATGTGAGCGAGAACGGCGTCACCGTGCGCTATCTGACGCCGCACTCCAAGTGGTCCATCCACTCCGCCTACCAGGACAACCTGCATATGCTGACGCTCTCGCGCGGCGGGCAGTCGATCTGGATGTCGGACAAGGACGCCGCCAAGATCGGTGTCGCGGACAACGACTGGATCGAGGCCGTCAACCGCAACGGCGTCGTGGTGGCGCGCGCCATCGTGTCGCACCGCATGCCCGAGGGCACGGTGTTCATGTACCACGCGCAGGACCGCGCGGTGGACGTGCCGCGCATCGAGGGCACGCCGAACGGCGCCGGAGCAGCCTCGAATGGCAGTGGGCCGAACGGCAACGGGGCGAACGGCTCCGGCTTCGTCGGCAAGGGCAAGCGCGGCGGCATCCACAATGCGCTGACCCGCATCATGATCAAGCCCTCGCATCTCATCGGCGGCTACGCACAGCAGTCCTTCGCCCTGAACTACCACGGCCCCACCGGAAATCAGCGCGACGAAGTGACGACTATTCGGAAGCGCTCGCAGGAAGTGGAGTACTGACATGCGCGTCATGGCACAGCTCGCCATGGTCATGAACCTGGACAAGTGCATCGGCTGTCATACGTGCAGCGTCACCTGCAAGCAGGCATGGACCAATCGCGGCGGCACCGAGTACGTCTGGTTCAACAATGTGGAAACCCGCCCCGGGCAGGGGTATCCGCGGCAGTACCAGGATCAGGAGAAGTGGAAGGGCGGCTGGACGCTCAACCGCAAGGGCCGCCTCACATTGAAGTCCGGGTCGCGAATGAAGAGGCTGCTGAACATCTTCGCCAACCCGGACCTTCCCACGGTAAGCGATTACTACGATCCGTGGAGCTACGATTACGACAATCTGCTGTCCTCACCCCAAATCGATACCACTCCGGTGGCGCGGCCCAAATCGCTGATCACCGGCGAGGACACGAAGGTGACCTGGGGCGCGAACTGGGACGACGACCTCGGCTCCGGCCCGGAACAGGTCGGTAGGGACCCGCTGCTGTCCAAGCTGTCCGACCAGGTCAAGCTGGAATTCGAGCAGACCTTCATGTTCTACCTGCCGCGCATCTGCGAGCACTGCCTGAACCCCTCGTGCGCGGCATCCTGTCCCTCGGGTGCCATCTACAAGCGCGCCGAGGACGGCATCGTGCTGGTGGACCAGGACAAGTGCCGCGGCTGGCGGCAGTGCGTCACCGGCTGCCCGTACAAGAAGATCTACTTCAACCACAAGACCGGCAAAGCCGAGAAATGCACCTTCTGCTATCCGCGCGTGGAGGTCGGCATCCCGACCGTGTGCTCGGAAACCTGTGTGGGACGGCTGCGCTACATCGGCGTCATGCTCTACGACGCCGACGCGGTGCTGGAGGCGGCCTCGGTCGAGAACGACAAGGATCTGTACCCGGCGCAGCTGGGCGTCTTCCTGAATCCGCACGACCCGCGGGTGGTCGCGGAGGCCGAGCGGGCGGGCATCTCCACCGAATGGATTCAGGCGGCGCAGGATTCACCGGTCTACAAGCTCATCGTCGACTACCAGATCGCGCTGCCGCTGCATCCGGAATACCGGACCATGCCCATGGTCTGGTACGTGCCGCCGCTGTCGCCGGTGGTGGACGTGCTGTCGGAGACCGGGCACGACGGGGAGGACCATTCGAATCTGTTCGGCGCGATCGACGCGCTGCGGATTCCGGTGGAGTACCTGGCGGAGCTGTTCACCGCCGGTGAGGTCGGACCGGTCCGGGCGGCGCTGCAACGGCTGGCCGGGATGCGGTCGTTCATGCGGTCGATCAATCTCGGGCAGGAGCCGGATCTCTCGATCCCGGAGGCGGTGCGACTGGAGCCCGAGGAGATCGAGGCCATGTACCGGCTGCTCGCCATCGCCAAGTACGAGCATCGGTACGTGATCCCCAGCGGCGCGACTTCCCGTGCGCACGAACTGGATTCGCTGGCCACCGGATGCAGTTTGGACACCGACGGCGGACCGGGCATGACGGCCTACGACTACATGGCGGACAAGTTCCACCTGAGCGATACCAATGGCGCAGCGCCGGAGGAGAAGTCGAACCGGATCAACCTGCTCAACTGGGACGGCAAGAAGACCGACGGGCTGGTGCCGACCCGTGACGGGGGCAATGGGTCTGCGGCCGACGGCAACGGGCACAACGGCACCGAGCCCCACGGCGATGGCGCGCACGCCGCCACCGACGCGGACCCCACACCCGAGCCGAGCGGAGTTCGTCGATGAAGCTGCTCACCCTGCGGCGGCGGCCGGAACCGACGGTACGGATGTCGGAGCGGGACCGCCGCCTGGTCTGGCGGATGGCGGCCCTGTGCCTGGACTACCCGTCCGAGGACATGTTGCGCACCGTGCACGAGTTCGGCGGCGCGGTAAATGAACTGCCCACCGAGGTGCGCGTCCAGCTCGGCGAATTCCTCGCCCACCTGCGCGACACCGATCCGCTCGAATTGGCCCAGCGCTATGTCGAGACCTTCGACATGCGCCGCCGCGCCAGCCTGCACCTCACCTTCTACGCCTACGGCGACACCCGTAAACGCGGGATGGCGCTGCTGCGCTTCAAGCACGCCTACCGGCACGCGGGCGTCGAACTCGGCGACGAGGAGCTGCCCGACCACCTCCCGGTGCTGCTGGAATTCGCGGCCACGGTGGATCCCATCGGCGGGGAACGGCTGCTCGGCGAGCACGTGCCGGTGCTGGAGCTGCTGCGACTGTCGCTGTCGGACAACGGGTCCCCCTATGCGGCCGTGCTCGCCGCCGTGACGGCCACGCTGCCGCCGGTGACCACCGCCGACCGCCGCCGCATCGCCGAGCTCGCCGCCCAGGGTCCGCCGGAGGAAGCTGTAGGCATCGGTCACTCCGCAGGCTCCGCTCCTGCCGGCCTCGAGCCCTTCGCCATGGACCCCATGATGTTCGCCGGATCGGAAGGCCGCCGATGACCACCACCCTCTGGATGACGCTGCCGTACGTGGCCTTCACCTCGTTCCTGCTCGGCCACCTGTGGCGCTACCGCAACGACCAATTCGGTTGGACCACACGGTCTTCGCAGGTCTACGAATCGCGCCTGCTGCGGCTGGGCAGCCCGCTGTTCCACTTCGGCATGCTCGGCGTCATCGGCGGACATGTGGTGGGCGTGTTGATTCCCGCGTCCTGGACCGCCGCCATCGGCATCTCCGACCACCTGTACCACGTGGCCGCCGTCTCCGCCGGAACGGCGGCCGGCGTCGCGGTGATCGTCGGCATCGCCATCCTGCTCTACCGCCGCGTCACGGTGCCCGCCGTCCGCAAGGCCACCACCCGCAACGACAAGCTCATGTACGTCCTGCTGGCAGGTGCGCTCATCACCGGCATGCTCAATACCGTGGGCAGCAACCTGCTGTGGGGCACCTACAACTACCGCGAGACCGTATCCCCGTGGTTCCGCAGCCTTTTCACGCTGCACCCGCAGCCCGAGCTCATGGTCGGCACCCCCTGGACCTTCCAGGCGCACGGCCTGATCGTGCTCGCCCTCATCGGCGTCTGGCCCTACACCCGCCTGGTCCACATGTTCAGCGCCCCGATCGGCTACTTCGTCCGCCCCTACGTCGTCTACCGCAGCAAGCCGGACACCGCCCCGGACAAGCGCCGCTACGCCCGCGCCTGGGACTCCCCGGTCCTGCCGCCGCGCTAGCCGTCACCACGGGCGTGGGTACTTCTACCTCAGCGGTATAGAATGGTAGAAACGCGCCCGAGACGTGGGAAAGAGGAACACGCGGTGAGCCTCAATATCAAGAACGAACATGTACACGCCCTCGTGCGCGAGGCCGCGCGCCGCACGGGGATGTCGCAGACCAGCGTGGTCGAGGAGGCCATGCGGCGTCTGCTACGGGAACTCGATTCCAGCACCGCGGTCACCGCCGCCGTCCAATGGCAGGAGGTCGAGGACATCTTGACCGACCTGCATTCGCGGCTGACACCGGACAGCCGCACCGTGCTCACGACGGACGATCTGTATGACGAGCAAGGCATGCCCGCGTGATCATAGATGCGTCAGCCTTGCTCGCCATCGTGCTCGATGAACCGGAGTGCGCCGACTTCACCCACGCGATCCTGGTCGCGGCCGATCCGATGATGTCCGTGGTCAACCATCTCGAAGTCGTCATCAAGGCGGATCGCCATCCGGATCCGGTTTTCGCGCGTCGCACCGATCAGCTCATCCGGCGATTGCGCATCGAACTCCAGCCGGTATCCGTCGAGCAGGCTGCCATCGCCCGCAGCGCCTATCGTGACTTCGGCAAGGGCAGTGGGCACCCGGCCCAACTGAACTTCGGCGACTGCTTCGCCTACGCCCTCGCGGTCGCCACCGACAGACCGCTGCTGTACAAGGGAAATGACTTCGTGCACACGGATATTCGCGCGGCACTGTGAGTGGTCGCCACTCATAGCACCCCGGACGAGCCCCGTCGGCGGTGGGGAAGTTCAGCCGGGGGCGGTCATGGCTAGCAGGCGTTCCCTGGTGAACCGCTCGGCCAGCAGGGGGAGGAAGGTTTCCACCTTGGCCTGCCGCGCCACCCGGTTGTAGGTGGAGTACAGGAGGTGGTCGATGGTGTGTTCGTCGGTGTGGTCGCCGAACTCCCGCAGTAGGCGGGCGGCGGCGGCCTCGAGTGCGAGTTTCTGATCGAGAGGAAGATCGCCGCGCGGATGCGCGGCATGATCGACAGGACTCTGTGTCATCGCGAACTCCGGCAGGTGAACAGTTCGGAGTCGGCGCCCACCGTGGCGGTGTACGCCATGAATAGAGATTGCCGCTGCCGCCTTGCCGGAAAACGAACACCCGGTGAACGGCCGGTGCGCTCACCAGCGGGCGGCGCGGGCCAGTCGATGCGCCTGCTCGTTGAGCGCGTGACCGCCGTGGCCCTGAATCCACTGCGCACGGAAGGGCAGTGGCCTGCCCAGGGCGCGATCGACATGGTCGAGCACCCGATCCGACACCGGGAAGGGCAGCCCTTCGGCGGCACGGCGCCGGATCGCGGTATTGACGGCGGCCACGGCCTGCTCGCAATCGGAGAGGATACGCAGTTCCCGCTCGAACAACTCGGGCGCGGCGGCGGTTTCGCAGATGGCGATGATCTCCGATTCCACCGAACTCCGGCCGTCCACGCATCGCCCGCCGCGGCTGCGCCCGTCCTCGGCCGCCCAGCCGTACCCACCCACCTCACCGTATCCGGAGGCGTCGGTGGCGACGGTGAGCGGTCCCGACGGTATCCCGCCCACCGGGCGCGGGGTGATCGGCTCGCCGCCGGGTCCGGGCGGCGCTGTCGACCGCACGGCCAGCCGCAGCCGGTCCGCCAGCTCACCGCCGCCGGTGCCGAACAGCGTGAATCCTGCTCGGTCCCAGCTGTCGCGATGCTCCCACACCACCCGCCGCACGCGGTCCCACAGCGCCCGGTGCGCCCGCCCCACCGCGTCGGCGGCGGCGGTACCGCACCATTCCCGCACGGAATCGGTTGCGGCGTCGACCAGTTCGACGATGATGTCGCGCGAGTCCAGATATCGGCGCAGCGCCTCCCGCCGCTGCACACGCAGTTCGGCCAGCTGCTCGTACCCCTCGACCACGCGCGGCAGCGCCGCCTCGAGCGCGGCGCCCGACAGCGGGCGCGCCGCCGCCACCGCGTCGTCGAGTTCCGCCCGCAGCGTGAGCTCCAGCGCCTTGAAGGTGGCGTACCAGCGCTCCGCCACCGCCGGATGGTCCGATCCGGGCACCCGCGCACCACCCAGCGCGCGCCGCACCACGGCCACGAAACCCGCCTCGTCCAGAGCCAGCAGGCGCAGCGCCGCCGGAGTCGGCGTATCGGTCAGCCAGCCGTGCGTCACGGCCCATCGCCACCAGTCGCGCGACGGCAGCCGGGTGCGCAGCGGATCGAGTCCGCAGGCGCGCATGGCCGACGCGAACGCCGCCTCGTACTCGGTAGGCAGCAGCAGCGACAGCACCCAGGCGCACACCTGTTCGTAGCCTTTGGGACCCGTGCGCCGCGGCGGCCGCCGGCCCGCCCGCAGCCGGGCCAGGGCGGCGACGCGCAGTGCCTGTGCGCGGTGCTCCAACTCCGCGAGTTCGGCACGCTCCCGGCGGCTTCCGCCCCGCAGTTTCAGCAGGCACAGGTCCCGCATGAGCAGCGTTTCCCAGTAGTAGAGCGCGTTGACGCGAGGTTCGCGCAGCGCGTCGGCGTGCAGGGCGGTGAGCAGCTCCGGCGCGGCCGTCTCCTCGATCTCCGCCCAGCAGGCATCCAGCAGCGCGTCGAAATCGTCTCTCAGGGAATCGATTACGCTTTCGCAGGCGACGTTCTCGGCCACCTTTCGACGGTAGCCGCCACCCCCGACAGATCGGAGGTCCGCACCGGTGACACCGTTCAGGCCGACGACAGTTTCGCCAGATTGGGAAAGTTGCTGATCTCCCAGCCGCCGTCCACCACCAGTTCGGTGCCGGTGATGTAGGAGGCGTCGTCACTCGCCAGGAACAGGCACGGTGCGGCGATCTGCTCCGGTGTCGCCGCCACGCCGAGCGGAATCCGTTCCAGGAACATGCGTTCGGCGGGCTCGTAGGACAGCACCGGGGCCACCAGGGGTGTGTCCACGAGTCCGGGCAGCACCGTATTGACCCGAATCCGGTACGGGGCCAGCTCCACCGCGGCACTCTTGGAGAACATGACCACCCCCGCCTTGCCGGTGGAGTAGGCGCTGCCCGCGGGCATGGGGATGCGCCCGTCCAGGGACGAGATATTCACGATGCTGCCGCCGCGCCCGGTGTCGCGCATCAGCCGGGCCTCGTGCTTGGTACACAGGAAAACGCTCTTCTGCACCAGGTCGACGGTGAAATCCCAGTCCTCGACCGCCATATCGGTGATCGCGCCGATACGGGAGCCGCCCGCCACGTTGAAGGCCATGTCCAGGCCGCCGAACCGCGCCGCCGCCACCGCGATCCCGGCCTCGACCTGTTCCTCCACCGTCACATCGGCGGTGACGGGTACGAAGGCGTCGCCGAAGTCGGCGGCGCGCTCGCGGAGCCCGTCGGTGTCGATATCCAGCCCGACCACCCGCGCGCCGGCGCCCAGCAGGGCGGCCGCGACGGCCGCCCCGATACCGGAGGCGGCACCGGTCACCACCGCCGTGCGGTCGTCGAATCCACCGTCGCTCACGCCTGTTCCCTTCGTCGTCCGGCGCGCAGGAAGCGGCCGGTGCGTTCGACGCCGAGCGCCGGTGACCGCCGTCCCGCGCCGAAGACGTACCGTCCGTTCACCAGGACCGCCGTGACGGTGTCGTCATTGCGATTCACCATGCGCGACAGGCCGTCGTACTCCGGGACCGCCTGCTCGGCGTACTCCTCGAGCCCGGCGTCCAGCCGTTCGGGATCGACGACGAGTACATCGGCGCGGTCACCCACCCGCAGATGACCGGCGTCCAGGTCGTACCAGTCCGCGAGTTCGCCGGTCACCCGGTGCACCGCCTGCTCCACGGTCATGAACGGCCGCCCGGCCCGCTCGTGGTCGCGCACCCGCCGCAACAGCCGCAGCCCGAAGTTGTAGAAGGCCATATTTCGCAGGTGCGCGCCCGCGTCCGAGAATCCAAGCTGCACACCGGGATCGGCGGCCAGCCGGTTCAGCACCTCGGTTCGGTGATTGGAGATGGTGGTGCGCCAGCGCACCTTGGAGCCGTATTCCACCAGCAGATCCAGGAAGGCGTCCACCGGGTGCACGCCACCGCGCTCGACGCCCACCTGGCCGAAGGTCTTGCCGATCACGCTGTCGTCCGGGCATTCGGTGATCTCGGCGTCGAAGAAGTCGCGGTGCCACACCCGCGGCCCCCACTTCTTCTCGTAGTCCGCGCGGAACCGGCGCCGATACTCCTCCTGCGCGAACAGCTCCTGCCGCCGCTCCAGCTGATCGGACAGGTGCAACGCCGCGGCACCGGAACCGAACTCCTCGAAGACCGGCAGGTCGATGCCGTCGGAGTACACCTCGAACGGAACCGGCAGATGCTGCCAGCGAAAGTCGCCCCCGAGCGCGTTGAGCACCCGTGCGATCCACGGGAAGATGTGCACCACACCGGGAATGGCCTTGATATCGGCCGCCGACAGCAGACTGACCTTGAGGCGGGGCCGGATGATGCCGAGGCTGCTCGCCGCCATGGCCACCAGGCTCTGGGGCCGCGCCACGTCCGGGCCGCCCTGCAGCGCCCGCCCGCGGCGACGCAGAATCGCGTTGAGCCGCCGCCGTTCCCGGGTGGTTGCGTAAGTGGAGGGCAGCGTGCGGGAGCGGCAGACCTCGCCGTCGAGTTTGTCGAACAGCAGCTGCTGCGAGGACATGCCGACGAAGCCCGCGTCCAGGGCCTCGGTGAGCCGATGCTCCATGGCGCGCAGCTCCGCCTCGGTGGGCCGCACCTCGGGCCGGGTGGCCCGGTCCAGCCCCATGAGCGCGACCCGGATGTCGGAATGCCCGATGAAGGCCGCGAGGTTCGGGCCCAGCGGCAGCGCTTCGAGGGCCGCCACATAGCCGTGCGCGCTGTTCCAGGTCTTGGCCCCGTCGACGGCGGCGACCACGTGCCGCCGCGGAATGGCCTCCACCCGGCCGAACAGATCACCGGCCTGCGAGCCGTTCACGTGAATGGTGGACAGCGAGCAGGAGCCGAGCAGAATCGTGGTCACCCCGTGCCGCACCGATTCCGACAGCGACGGATCGAGCAGCACCTCCACGTCGTAGTGGGTGTGGATGTCGATCATGCCGGGCATAACCCAGTGGCCGGTGGCGTCGATGACGGTGCCGCAACCGGTTTCGTCGAGCGGTTCGGCGCTGACGGCGGCGACGCGGCCGTCCCGGATGCCCAGATGCCGGATGGCCGAGGGCGCGCCGGTGCCGTCGAACCAGCGCCCGCCCTTGATGACGGTGTCGAACACGGAACTCACCCCACTGTCACATCGCGACGCAGCACCTTGCCGGTCACATTGCGCGGCAACGGATCCGAGGTGATCCGCCACACCGCCGGAACTTTGAAGTAGGCGAGGCGCCGCGCTACGAACTCGCGCAGCTGCTCCTCGGTGACGGCGGCCGGATCGGCGACCACCACCACGGCGGCGACCTGCTCACCCAGGTCGTCGTGCGGCAGTCCGACCACCACCGATTCCAGCACCGCCGGATGTTCGTCGATGACATTCTCGATCTCGGTCGGGTAGACGTTCTCCCCGCCGCGCAGAATGAGATCCGAACGCCGACCGGCCATCTGGAGCCTGCCCTCGCTGAGGAATCCGAAGTCGCCGGTGCGCAGCCAGCGGTGTTCGTCGATGGCGGCGGCGGTGGCGGCCTCGTCGTTCCAGTAGCCGAGCATGACGTAGGGGCTGCGCACGCAGATCTCGCCCGACTCCCCGTCCGGCAGCACAGTGCCGTCGGGATCGCGGATCTCCACCGAGACGCCCACGATGGGGCGGCCCACCGTCTCCGGATGCGCGGCCAGTTCCACCGGATTGGCCACGGTGGCGGCGGTGCCGCTCTCGGTACAGCCGTAGCTGGTGGTCAGCGCGACCTGCGCCACCGGCAACCGCTCCCGCAGCCGCGCCTGCAGGGCCGGTGAGGAGGGGGCCGTATTGAGCGAGAAGGCCGTGAGCGAGGACAGGTCGTAGCGCGACAGATCGTGGTGCAGCATGCGGCTGGCCATGGTGGGCACCGCCGCCCAGTGCGTGACGCGCTGGGACTCGATCAGCTGGCACAGCCGGTCGACGTCGTACGCGCCCTGGTAGATGACCACGGTGTCACCGGTGACGATGCGCGGCACCGCGAGGTTGTGCAGGCAGGCGATGTGGAACAGCGGCGAGGTCATGAGGTAGCGGCGACCGCGCGGCGCGGGGTCGTAGTCGCGGCCCAGGAAGCCGTCCAGCATGCCGTCGGTGAAGCGGTGATAGTTGCTGATGGCCACCAGGTTCCGGTGCGTGTGCACCACGCCCTTGGGGCGACCGGTGGTGCCGCTGGTGTAGAGGATCACCGCCGGATCGTCTTCCGCCACGGCCGTTCTCGGGAACTCGCCGCGGTATTCGTCCACCAGGATAGGCAGGTCGCGCTCCATGGTGAGCACCGGAATGCGGGTTCCGGTCTCGGCCAGCAGTTCCGCGCGTTTGGCGTCGGCGATCACCACCACCGGCCGCGTGTGCTCGAGCCCGTAGGCGATCTCGCGCGGGGCCCACCACGCGTTGTAGCCGACCGGGATCGCACCCAGGCACTGGGCGGCCCAGAAGGTGAGCACCCAGTCCGGATCGTTGGCGGCGAGAATGCCGATGCGGTCACCCTTGCCGATGCCGTAGCGCTGTGCCAGGGCGGCGGCCAGCGCACCGGCCGCCTCGGCGTGCTCGGCGAAGGTCACGGTGCGTTCGGCGGTGACCAGATAGTCGCGATCGCCGTGGACGCGTGAGCCTTCCAGCAGTTCCAGCAACGACCGGGCCCGGTCCGCGAGCAGCGGGACGGGTGCGCCCAGCACCTCTTCGACGGTCAGCTCGAATGGTCCGCCCGGACCGGTCAGCTTGGCGGCCACCTGGGCGGCGAGTGCCTGGAGATCGACGGCATTCGTCATGAGTCACGTCCTCGACTGTCGTTCACGGCCGCGTACACGGCTCTCAGATAGGCGTCGCAGCGCTCCGACCCGATCAGGCCGGTCGCCATGCGGTTCATGGCGTAGGCGACGGTGATGCGGTGGTCGAGGTCGTTGACGACCATGGCCCCGCCCAGACCTCCCCACCAGCACACCCGGCCCTCCGGAACGCAGGGCGCGGTCTGCGGTTGCGGCAGACCGTAGCCGATGCCGAACCGCAGCGGCAGCAGAATCGCCTGATCCACACCGTCGGACTGCTGCCGGAAGATGAGGTCGATGGTGCTGGGCGACAGGAACTTCCGGCCGCCGAGTACCCCGCCGGCGCTCACGATGGACTGCACGCGGGCGATGGAACGGGCATTGCCGTGCCCGCCCACGCCGCCGATCTCGGCCTGCCGCCAGGCCGGGGTGGCGACCGCGTCGAAATCCAGCAGGGGTTGGAACAGCGTCTTGTAGAGCACGCTGTCCCGTGGCAGCTGGGACTGGTCGAACTGCATCCAGTCCGGCGGTACCAGGGTGGCGATTCGGTCGAAATGCTCCGGAGCCGTGCCGATGTGGAAGTCGGCCCCGAGCGGTCCGGCGAGTTCCTCGGCGAAGAAGCGGCCCAGGGTGCGGCCGTCGATACGGCGGATGAGCGCGTCCACCAGGTGCCCGTAGTTGAGGGCGTGATAGCCGGAGGCGGTGCCCGGCTCCCACCACGGCGGCTGCGCGGCCAGCCGCTGCTGCGACGCCGCCACATCGTAGATATCGGTGAGTTCGATGGGCGCTTCCCAACCGGACACCCCGGAGGTGTGCGACAGCAGGTGGCGCACCTCGATATCCGCCTTGCCCGCGGCGGCGAACTCCGGCCAGTAGTGCGCCACCTTCCGGTCCACGTCCAGCTCACCGCGATCGACCAGGAGCAGGGCGCACAGCGCGGTCATGGTCTTGGTGATGGAGAAGGTGTTGACCAGGGTGTCCGCACCCCAGCGGCGGGTTCGCCCGGGGTCGGCCCAGCCGCCCCACAGGTCCACCACCGGCGCACCGTCCACCGTGACGCACAGGGAGGCGCCCAATTCCGCGCCGGATTCCACCTGTTCGGTGAAAGCCGTTCGCACACGCTCGAATTCGTCCACACAGAAACCGGCGACAGTGCCCATTTCCGTCCTCCTAGACCCGGATGGCGGCGCGCGCCGGTACCGGCAGCGCGTATCCCGAGGCGGCGGCACGCCTGGCCCCCCGCTCCATTTCCTTCATGAGATCGCGCACGTACGGCTCGAATTCGATCTGGATCGTGTGTCGCGGCGAGTCGTAGTAGCGCCCGGTGCGGTGGGCCTCGGCCGCCTCGATATCGGCCCGCATCTCGGCCTGCGACGGCAGGTGGTAGTTGCCGGTCAGATAGGCGGCCACCAGTTTGGACTGCTGTTCGGCGAAATTCACCAGGGTCGGCAGCGGCTGCGCCAGGCCGAGGTAGAAGAGATTGTCAACGCCGGGTTTGATCATCTGCCGGAACAGCGGGAAGACGTTGCGCGCGTCGGGTTTCAGCGCCGGATCGGCGAAGAACGGGAAGGAGATGTGATACCCGGTGGCGCATACGATCACATCCACCTCCGCCACACTGCCGTCGGCGAAATGCACGCGCGGGCCGTCCAGCCGGGTGATGGCCGGTTTGAAGGTGATGTCACCGCAACCCGCCCGGTGCAGGAATTCCTCACTGGCCGACGGATGCGCCTCGAACGGCAGGTGATCCGGCTCGGGCAGCCCGTAGTTCCGCATATGGCCGCGGTTCTTGACGACGAAGCGCTGCTTGAGCTTCAGGCCCAGCTTGGGCGGCATCCACGCCGGCATGGACGACTTGTCGCCGACCTTACCGTTCACGTACTTCGGCAGCACCCAGACGCCGCGGCGGGCGGACAGGTAGAACTCCGAGGCGATGAAGCGCTGCGACAGTTCGGTGGCGATGTCCAGGCCGGAATTGCCCATGCCCACCACCACGATGCGCTTGCCGCGCATGTCGACGGGGTCGAACGGGTCGTTGTAGGCGTGCGAATGCATGAGCACGCCGTCGAATTCGCCCGGGTAGTCGGGCATGCGGGGATCCCAGTGGTGGCCGTTGCAGACCACCACCGCGTCGTAGACCTCGGTGCGGCCGGTGTCGGTGGTGATGGTCCACAATCCGTCCGCAGCACGGCGCGCGTCGATCACTTTGGTGTTGAAGATGATTCGGTCGCGCAGCCCGAAATGGTCCACGTAGTCCCGGAAGTACCGGTGCAGCTGCGAATGGTGCGGGAAATCCGGCCATTCCGCCGGTGCCGGGTAGTCCTCGAATGCCAGCCGGAACTTCGAGGTGTCGATGTGCAGGCTCTGATAGCAGGCCGACATGCCGTTGGGGTTCTTGAAGTACCAGTTGCCGCCCACCTCGTCGGAGGCTTCGTAGCAGTCGAAGGGGATGCCGTACTCCGCGAGCCGCTTGGCGGCGGTGATTCCGGACGGGCCCGCGCCGATCACACAGACCCGGGGCAATGCGCGTGTATCCAATTCACTCTCCCTGTTCGGCCGCGGGTCGCACCGTCGGGCCGGACGTGATGTGCCACACACGCTAACACTCACTTTACAGCGTGTCTAGTGAGTGAACGTACGTCTATCATGGGGGCGTGACCCGGACCGATGAGCACACCCCCGCACCCGCGCGGCGCACCTCGCTGCGCGACGAACAGAAGCGACTCACCCGCAACCGACTGATCGAGGCGGCCACCCGGCTGTTCGTCACCCAGGGCTACGCCCAGGTCCGGGTGGACGACATCGCCGCCGCCGTCGGCTGCAGCCGCGCCACCTTCTACCTGCACTTCACCGGCAAACCCGACGTGCTGCGCGCCATCGCCGAACAGGGCACGCTGCCCAGCGTCCAGCACTTCTACGAGGACCTGGACCATGTGCTCGACAGCGGCTCACGCGCCGAATTCGCGGCCTGGATGCGACGGGCCATCGCCTGGTTCCAGGAATACAAGGACCTACTGCCCGCCTGGGACGAGGCGACCGCACTGGAACCCGAATTCCGGGAGATCGCCCGCGCGGGCATCCTCGCCCTGCCGAATGTGATGACGTCCTATCTGTCCCGCTGGCCCGAGGCGCAGCAGGACGAGGCGCGGCTGCGCATCGAGTTGCTGGTGGCGCAATTGGAGCGGTTCTTCACCCGCTGGGCCATGCAGGGCACCATCGACGTCACCGCCGAGCAGGCGGCCGAGGTGCTCACCGATATCTGGTTCCCGGCGCTGCGCACGCCCGGCGCGTGAGCTACGGGGCGCTGGTGCGCGCTCGCTCCAGCTCCCAGAATGCCCGCAGGGCAAGGATTCTGCCGTTCGCGTCGACCCGGTAGGTGACCACCGCGTCCACCTCCACGACCAGGTCGTCACGGGTGTTGCGAATGGTGGTCACGAACGCCGCCTCGTCACCGCACGCGAAGGAGTCCGCATGCCGGAACTCGATCACACTGCGCGCGATGGCCTTGTCCCAGAACGCCGCGATGGCGTCCCGGCCGCGATGCCCCACCCCCGTCGGGTCGTACGGCGACCGGCACGAGGCACACCCGCACCGTCGCCGGATATACGCATCCGCACCGCAGCGGTCAGGGCGCACGCGCTCATCGGGCGATGGGACTGCAGGCCAGGTAGCTGGTTGGGCGGCTGGGCTCAGCGGGGGGCGGGCCGGGTGGCCGGGCCGTCGAGGATCTCGCGGCATTCGGCGGCGGTATGGCCGGATTGCAGGCAGTTGGCCCAGTCGATCTGATCCCGCACCCAGGGACTGGGTTGCTGGGCGGCGGTGGCCGGGGTCAGCGAGGCGGCGGCGGTGGCCAGGAGGAGCACTGCGGTGGCGGTGAACCTTTTCATGGCAGTCCCCTCCCGGTGCGGATCATGGTGTTCGCACTCCAGGATGCCAGGTCCGCGAGGGATTCGCCGGGAGTTCGCCGGATTGCCGAGCCGCGTCCGGGCGGACTACGTGTCGGAGTTCGGAGCCAGGTCCGGCAGCGTACGCAGCTGTCTGCGGGAGGTCACGCCGAGCTTGCGGAAGATGTTGCGCAGATGGGCGTCCACGGTGCGCGGACTCAAGAACAGCTGTGCGGCCACCTCTTTCGAGGTCGCGCCGGTCGCGACCAGGCGCGCGATATGGAGTTCCTGCATGGTGAGCTGGTCGTAGGTGGGTTTGGTGCGGCTGCGCGCCGATTCGCCGGTGGCCCGCAGCTCCGCCGCGGCCCGCCGGGCGAAGGCCGCCATACCGATATCGGACAGCGATTCGTGGGCGGCCCGCAGGTGCTCGCGCGCTTCCTTGCGGCGGCCCTGTCGACGCAGCCACTCCCCGTAGCGCAGCCGCGCTCGCGCGCGACTCGGCAGCAGTGGCGCGGCGTCCAGCTGGGCGAGGGACTCGTGATAGTCGTCCTCCGCGTCC
>NZ_JASCXP010000094.1:0-20426 GCF_030010695.1 Nocardia sp. CC201C | reverse complement strand
GTTTTCCGGGGGGGCCCCCCCCTCCCCGCTACCGGGCCCCTAAACTATCTGGTCGGGGCCCGCTTCGGTGTTCGGGCGGCGCTCAGGCGTCGAGCACCTGCTTCTCGCGCTCGACCACGGGCGGCAGCACCGACCACGGGAAGTTGATCCACTTGTCGGTGCGCTTCCACACGTATTCGCAGTCCACCTCGGAGTGCGGCTTCTGGTAGACGACCGCGCAGCGCACCTCTTTGACGTGGTCGCTGCAGAAGTCGCGGACCAGCTTGAGCGTCTTGCCGGTGTCGGCGACGTCGTCGGCGACCAGGACGGTGGCTCCGGCCAGGTCGATGGGCGCGGGGACCGGCGGCAGCATGACGGGCATGTCGAGGCGTTGGTCGACGCCGGTGTAGAACTCCACGTTCATGACGTGGAGGTTCTTCACGTCGAGGGCGTAGCCGAGGGCTCCGGCGACGAAGAGGCCGCCGCGGGCGATGGAGAGGATGAGGTCGGGTTCGAAGCCGTCGTCGGCGATGGCGGTGGCCAGTTCGCGACTGGCGTCGCCGAACAGCTCCCAGGTGAGTTCTTCCCGCTCCGCCATCCGTTCCTCGCCTTTCGCTGTCGCTGTTGGATTGCCGTTACACGATATGGCACCGGGGTGCGGTCGTGGGGCTCACCTGCCCCGATCGCTACGGCTGGTGGGTGATGGTGTACCAGAGCAGCGCGAGGGTGCCGGCGGCGAAAAGCGGTACGAGGATGAGAGTTTCCATCTTGTTGCCGGTGCGGTCGATGATGGGGAATCGGATGCGGATGTCGAAGGGCCACAGCAGGCGGCAGCCGCGGTCGGTGAGGCAGTCGCCGAGGACGTGGGCGAGGGCGCCGAGTCCGACGGAGAAGGGCAGCCAGGCGGGTTTGTCGCTGATCCAGTGGTCGATGGCGAAGGTGCCGCAGGTGGCGAGCACGACGACGGTGCCCCAGGCTTTGACGCTGTCGCCGGTGGGTGCGAGGTTGAGGGCGCGTACGGCGAGGGCGAGCAGGAAGAACACCAGGGCGAGGGTGAAGTAGCGGCCGATCCAGTGTTCGCCGGCCCAGGTGCCGTAGGTGACGAGGGCGACGAAGGCGAAGGAGTGGGTGGCGCCGCGGTGTCCGCCGGAGATGGCGGAGATGAGTTTGCACGCGTAGTGGGTGATGGGGCCGAGCACGTGGGAGATGGTGCCCTTGGGATGGTCGGCGTCGGGGAGCAGCGCGGCACCGGCGGTGAGGAAGGTGCCCATCACCAGGTCGACGGATCCGATGGTCCCGGATTGCATTGCGGGATAGGTGATGACGGTGAGTGGTAGCGCTGCTGCGGCGGCTGCCCACGCCAGCGCGCCGCTGGTGGCGTGTGAATGTCCTAGCACCGCGAGAAGGTTAGCCGATCTAATTGCTGTTGCGTCAATGCTGCTGTGTGAGGGCAGGCACGTTGCGCGGCAGGTCATTCCGGCCGCGACTTCAGCATATCGCGGTGAAAGCGGCTGTCGCAGCGAATCTTTCGCTGCGGACAGCGGTGATGCGCACCGGGCGGGACGGGTGCTGGACGGGTCCCCGCTATCGGTCCGCCGTGGGGGTCAGCAGGCGGTCGAAGGTGTGCAGATCGCTGGACAGGGCGTGGAAGACGCTCAGCGAGACCGCGACTCCGAAACAGCCACCCAGGCACAGCGTGATGACCGAGCCGACGGCGGCCTGCTGCTGCGCGGGTTCGAGGAACGCCAGCCCGGCGGCCGTGCCGAGCAGCGGTACGGTGGCGGCCGCGGCGAGGTAGACGCGGTTGCGGCGGGCGAGCACACGCAACCGGGCGCGGTCGTCGGGTGCGGTGTGGCCGCGTTCGAGCAGCCCCGGGTAGTACCAGCGCAGCACGTAGAAGGTGACGGGGAAATAGGTGTAGGACACGGCGACGGCGGCGGTGACGATGCTGGAGCAGACCACATTGAGCAGTGTCCCGGTGGACAGTTCGGCGGTGCCGAGCAGCCGGACCAGCAGGATGAGCAGGGCGATGGCCCATCCGGCGAAGTTGACCACGGCGATGCGGTCGCCGCAGGCGAGGGTGTCGGCGCGGGCACGGGCGAGGGTGTCGTCGTCATAGTGGCGGCCGCGGCGCAGTCCGTAGGGGATCTGGATGACGCGGCGGCACCAGTACACCAGCACGGCGATGCTGGCGGGGTAGACGACGAGTCCGAGCAGGAACGCCAGGTCCACCAGCTGTTCTCGCTGTCGGTCGTCGAGGTCGTGGGCGAGGACGGCGGTGTTGTGGGTGTACAGGTAGTACCCGGCGAGCAGTTGACCGAGCGCGCTGGACACGGTGACCACGGGCATCGGCCGCATGCGGAAGCGGGCGCGGATGCTGCTGTCGGGCGGGTCGACGAGGTCGCGGGCGGTGCGGTCGAGGGCCAGGTCGAGTTGGTGGGCGAATTCCGCGCCGCTGTGGAAGCGGCTGTCGGGGTCGGGGGACAGACAGGTGAGCAGTGCGTGCCGCAGCACGGGTGGGCAGTCGGCGGGCAGGTCGGCTTCGAAGCGCGGGTCGATGGGCGCGCGGCGGCGGGTGATCATGCGGTCGAGGCTGGTGCCGGTTTCGCCGTAGCGGGGTTCGTCGTCGAAGGGGAGGCGTCCGGTGAGCAGTTCCCACAGCACGACGGCGAGCGCGTAGAGGTCGCTGCGGGTGTCGAGGCGGCCGGGGTCGGCGTGCAGGTCGGGGTGGCAGGCTTCGAGTTGTTCGGGGGACATATAGCGCAGGGAGCCGCCGAAGTAGGCGACGGGGCTGTGTCCGGGTAGTAGTCGGCTGAAGCTGATGCCGAAGTCGGCGAGTTTGGGTTGTCCGTCGGCGGTGAGCAGGATGTTGGCGGGTTTGATGTCGCGGTGCAGGACGCCGCACCGGTCGGCGTGGTCGAGGGCGCGGGCGAGGCGGGCGCCGAGCCAGGCGACGGTTTCGGGCCAACTGAGCCGCCGCGGTTCGGCGCGGGCGGGGGCGGCGGGTTCGGCGTTCGGGCCGGCCTCGGTGTTCGCGACGGCATCGAGCAGTAGTGCGCCGGAACGCTTCTCGGCGGGTACCCGCTGCATGCGCGCGAGCACGTGCTCGAGTGTCCCGCCCGACACGTACTGCATGTACATGAGCCGCAGTCCGGTGTCGCCCAGCTGCCGCTGGTCGAAGACGCGCACGATGTGGTCGTGGTCGAGCTGTGCGAGGGTCTGCGATTCGCGGCTGTTGTCCCGGGAGATCTTCACCGCCACATACCGTTGCATGGCGTGCTGGCGTGCCAGGAACACCTTCCCGAACGCCCCCTGTCCGAGCGGCCGCACCAGATCGAATTCGTCGACGGTGGTTCCGGCGTCGATCTCGTCGAGCGGATCACCGCCTCCCGGGCGCGTGAACGCCAGGGTGGCGTCCTCGTAGCCGGCGCGGTCGTCGGTGAGCGCATTGTCGGCGAGCATGTAAGGCACATCACGAAACCCAGGGGTCGGGTTACGGGCGTCCCGGCCCCCATTTCTCGTGTCTTGTGCGATGCCCCCGGCCGTGGGGCGATCTCGGGCGCGCGATCCGACCCCGAGTGGGTACGCGGTATGTGATGGGTATCGACGCAAGGGGGTGGCGGTGAGTTTCGCGGGCTGGCCGGTGGCCGAGCTGTTGCTGATGCTCGGCGGCTGCGGGCTGGTGCTGCTGACCGCGGGGGTGCGCTTCACGCGGATCGTGGACGAGATCGCCGACCGCACCGGGATCGGTGAGGCGCTGGCCGGGGCGGTGTTGTTGGGCGCCACCACGTCGCTGCCGGGGTTGGTGACCTCGATCGCGGGGGCGGCGGCCGGGGATGCCGGGTTCGCGATGTCGAACGCGCTGGGCGGGATCGCCGCGCAGACGACGTTCCTGGCGGTCGCCGATCTCGCGTATCGGCGGGTCAATCTGGAGCATGCGGCGGCGTCGGTGCCCAATATGGTGCAGTCGATGACGGTGATCGCCCTCATCGGCGTGGTGTTGGCGGCGGCCGCCGGTCCGGATGTCACCGGGTGGGCCGTACATCCGGCCACCCCGCTGCTGCTGGCCGTGTACGGCTACGGGCTGCTGCTGGTGCGCCGTTCGAGTGAGCGGCCCATGTGGCGGCCGCTGACCACGGAGGACACCGTCGCCGACGAACCCGGCGATACCGCGCGGCCGGAGTCGAATCGGCGGCTGTGGATCGAATTCGCGGTGCTGGCCGCGGCGGTCGCCGGGACCGGCTGGGTCATCGCGCACAGCGGTCTGGCGCTGGCCGAGCGCACCGGGCTGTCGGGTTCGCTGGTGGGTGGGCTGTTCACCAGCGTCATCACCTCGCTGCCGGAACTGGTGACCGTGCTGGCGGCGGTGCGGATCGGCGCGGTGACGCTCGCGGTCGCCGACATCATCGGCGGCAACACCTTCGACGTGCTGTTCGTCGCCGCCGCCGATCTTGCCTATCGGGGCGGGTCGATCTACCATGCCGCCGACCGGTCGGCGATCTTCGTGACGGCGTTGGCGGTGCTGTTGACCGCCACCCTGGCAGCGGGTCTGCTGGGCCGGGAACGACGCCACATCGGCTTCGAAGGGGTGGCGATACTGGTCTTCTACGGCTTCGGTGTGGCGTCGCTGGTGGCGATGGACTGAATGCCCCGCGTCCAGGGTCAGTCGCGGGCTCGGCGCGTCAATTCGACGGTGGCGGAACGTAGTTCGCCGATCGAATCGATGGGGGAGAAGTAGCCGACGCGGGTGACCGCCATCCCGCGCGGTGTGGAGACACGCAGGTCGAGGCCGTAGCGGTCGGCGCGTTCACAGCTGGCGGTGTCGGCATCCGGGTAGCCGCCGAAGGCGCGCGCCATGGCGAGCAGGGCGTCGGCGTGGTCGTCGTTGAGATGGGTGATGGCGCGCTGGGCGTGCGGGATCACCGGGTCGGGGGCGGCGGCCGCGTACTGTTCGGCGGTGGCGGAATCCATGCGGCCGTAGCCGCCGACCCAGCGCACCCGCCGCACCCGCAGGATCCACAGCGTGAAATCGCTGTAGTCGATGTAGTACTTCGCCGCCGGAACCGCCGCGAGATGCGCCTCGCGGGCGGCCGCCGCTTCGGTGCCGTCGGGGCGCTCCACCACGCCGGCGAGGGTGACTCGTGCACCGGCGAGCGGGTCGGCCGGTGCGTCGGGCGACACCACCGCCAGGCTCGCGCGCGGGTCGGCGAGCAGGTTGCGGCCGTGCTCGGCCATCCGTGACACGCACAGCACGGGCTGCCCGTCCAGCAGTCCGTAGGTGACCAGTGATGCCCACGGACCGCCGTCCTCGCTCAGGCTCGCCAGGGTCGCGGTATTGGTCGCGGCGGCAACGGTTCTGGCCTCCTCGGCCGCCGACGGCCGGGTGTCGTCGGCCACCGGTGTCAACGGAGGTGGGATGGAGGGCGCGTCGCCGGGGTCACCGTGATCGAGAGTCATAGGTGAGAAGGTACGCGGCGAGCCCCCACAGGTGGGGGTGTCGTCGGTCGGACGAGCGCACCGGCGGTCGGGTTACGCTGCGAAGGTGAGCAACGCGAGTCTGCGAATATCTCGTTTGCGGAGTCTCATCGAGCATCCGCGCACGGGGGACAGCGAACGGGCGGCGGCGCAGCGCATGCTCGACCGGCTGCTGGAGAAACACACGCCGGACACGGCGGGGGACCGCTCCTACGGGTCGCGGTACTGGCGGGTCGGGCGGCACGCCAGCCTCGACAGTGTCGCCGAACTGATCCGCGCCGACATCGCACTGGCCCGGGTGGTGTTCTCGAGCACCGGCGCGCCCGGTGAGGTGGCGGTGAGCAGCCCCATCGCCGACGCGCCCGCCGAGATCGACTACATCGTCGAGACACCGTACTTCGGCACCATAGTCATCACCATCAACGGCATCCCCTACGAGTGGGGTTGGGAGCGGGAGGACGGCATCGAAACCGTCAGCCCCGCCCTGCGCGCGCTCGCCGACGAACTCACCGACATCATGAACGCCTACAACCACGACGGCTCCGATATCGACAAACGCTTCTTCGGCAAGGTGCGCGCGGGGGGAACGACCCTGGTGTTCTGACCGGCAAGCCCGCGCCCCGGCACATCTCCCGCGCCGCAGTACCTCCGACACGCACAGTGCTCCGCGAACCGTCGTGGTTCGCGGAGCACCCTGGTTGTCGAATCGGGACCGACGGATCAGGCCGGGTCGAACCGGTCCAGTTCCATCACCTTGGTCCAGGCGGCGACGAAGTCGCGCACGAACTTCTCCTTCGAGTCGTCCTCGGCGTACACCTCGGCGAGCGCCCGCAGCTGCGAGTTCGAGCCGAACACCAGATCGACGCGGCTGCCGGTCCACTTCCGCGCCCCGGTGACCCGGTCGATGCCCACATAGGTGCCGTCATCGGTCGGCGACGGCTCCCACTTCGTGCCCATATCGAGCAGGTTGACGAAGAAGTCGGTGCTCAACGCACCCGGGTTGGCGGTGAACACGCCCAGCGGGGACTGCTGATAGTTCGCGCCCAGCACGCGCAGGCCGCCGACCAGCACCGTCATCTCCGGGGCGGACAGGGTCAGCAGGTTCGCCCTGTCCAGCAGCAGGTATTCGGCCGGGAGGCGGCTGCCCTTGCCCACATAGTTGCGGAAACCGTCGGCGGTGGGTTCGAGCGCCGCGAAGGACTCCACATCGGTGAGCTCCTGGGTGGTGTCGGCGCGCCCCGGACGGAACGGCACCTCGATCTCCACCCCGGCGTGCTTGGCGGCCTGTTCCACCGCGACCGCACCGGCCAGCACCACCAGATCGGCGAACGACACCCGCTTGCCGCCGGACTGGGCGGCATTGAACGCCTCCTGGATGTTCTCCAGGGCGCGGATCACCACCGCCAGCGCATCGGGTTCGTTGACCTCCCACCCGATCTGGGGCTGGAGTCGAATCCGGCCGCCGTTCGCGCCGCCGCGCTTGTCGCTGCCGCGGAACGACGAGGCCGCCGCCCACGCGGTGGACACCAGCTGCGCGATGGTCAGATCCGAGGCGAGGATGCGCTGCTTCAGATCCGCGATCTCCGCCGCGCCGATGGTCTCGTAGTCGACCGCGGGGATCGGGTCCTGCCACAGCAGTGTCTCGGTAGGCACCTCCGGGCCCAGGTACAGCGCCTTGGGACCCATATCGCGGTGGGTGAGCTTGTACCAGGCTTTGGCGAACTCGTCGGCCAGCTCCTGCGGATGTTCGAGCCAGCGGCGGGTGATCCGCTCGTAGATCGGATCCATCCGCATGGACAGGTCGGTGGTGAGCATGGTGGGCAGCTGCTTCTTCGACGCGTCGAAGGCGTCGGGCACGATGGCCTCGGCGTTCTTGGCGACCCACTGGTGCGCGCCGGCGGGGGACTTGGTCAGCTCCCACTCGTAGCCATACAGGGTCTCCAGGAAGGAGTTGTCCCACCGGGTGGGGGTCGGGGTCCAGGTGACCTCGAGCCCGGAGGTGATGGCGTCCTTGCCGACGCCGGCGCCGAAGCTGGACTTCCAGCCCAGGCCCTGTTCCTCGAGGGGAGCCGCCTCGGGCTCGGGGCCGACATGGTCGGCGGGGCCGGCGCCGTGCGCCTTGCCGAAGGTGTGCCCGCCGACGATCAGCGCCGCGGTCTCCACATCGTTCATGGCCATCCGGCGGAAGGTTTCGCGAATGTCGTGGGCGGCCAGCAGCGGATCCGGGTTGCCGTTGGGGCCTTCGGGATTGACGTAGATGAGACCCATCTGCACGGCGGCCAGGGGGTTCTCCAGGTCGCGCTCGCCGCTGTAGCGGGCGTCGCCGCCCAGCCAGGTCTGTTCGGGACCCCAGTACACGTCCTCCTCGGGCTCCCACTGGTCGACGCGGCCGCCGCCGAACCCGAAGGTCCGGAAGCCCATATCCTCGAGTGCCACATTGCCGGCGTACACGATGAGGTCGGCCCACGACAGTTTCTTGCCGTACTTCTTCTTCACCGGCCACAGCAGCCGCCGCGCCTTGTCCAGGCTGGCGTTGTCGGGCCAGGAGTTCAGGGGAGCGAACCGCTGCATGCCCGCACCCGCGCCGCCGCGACCGTCGCTGATCCGGTAGGTGCCCGCCGCATGCCAGGCCATGCGCACGAAGAACGGGCCGTAGTGCCCGAAGTCGGCGGGCCACCAGTCCTGTGAGGTCGTCATGACCTCGACGATGTCGCGCTTGACCGCCGCCAGGTCGAGGGTCTGGAACTCGGCCGCGTAGTCGTAGCCGTCGTCCATCGGGTTGGCGACGGCCGGATTCTTCTGCAGGATCTTCAGATTCAGCTGGTTCGGCCACCAGTCCCGGTTGCTTCCGCCCTCGGTGGGGTACTTGAGGCGACCGGCCGCCATGGGGCACCCGCCTGCTGCGGGTTCGGAATTGGCCTCTCCGACGGGCGGATGTTCCTGAGCCACTGGCGGTTCCTTTCGAGTTCGTGCATGGTCGTACAGATCCAGCTAAGTGGAGTCGCTCAAGATTATGACCCATTCAAGTCTTGTTCGCGAGCGAATGGCGAAAATAGTTCACTAACCGGGCATTACATGCGCCAGCATCCGGCTACAGTGATAGCCAATAGATTGCTGACAGGTTGTAGATCAGGGTGAGCGCCGCGCAACCATGCGGCTGACGGCGAGGGGAGCCGCACATGGACACGGTGTCGGAAGCATTGCTGACCACGAACATCCCGCCCATCGCCGAACGCCGCTTCCTGTGCCTCTGGAAATCCATCATGTGGACCAGTGCCGGGGGAGACGGTTTGGTCGGCACCTTCGCCGGCTCGCTCGTCCCGCCACGACTACGCGCCGCCACCGCGCGCAAACTGATTCCGGTCACCGCCATCGACCTGGGCGAATGGGGGCGCAGCGCGATGGTGATGCGCATAGCCCGCGTCCGTGGCCCGCTCGACGACCGACTGTGGGCCGTCGATGGTGATATCCGGGTGGATACGACGGCTGCGAGTCGGCCGCTGCGACATATCCGCGGAAGCATCACCGCGTGCGATATCGGTGTCGACGATGCCGGAACGCTGATCATGCGGCCGATTGCGATGTGAAGGCGGCATCAGCGAGCGTAGAGTTGTCAACCCGAGGTGAGAGGGGTTGACGATGTCCATATGCGCCACACCGGCAATGGTCCGGGCCGCCACGATCGCCGTGGCCGCGAGCGCGGCCACCCTCATCGGCGCGGCCGGTCAAGCATCCGCCGACGTCGAACCCGGCGCCTACACGTCCACGACATGGTCGTCCGGCACTGTGCTCCTGCAACGCGACGCGCGCGTCGAGGGCGGAGACCTGGTCTTGATAGGCCGTTACCCGATCCATCCGACACCCGACGGCGGTTACGTGGACCTGTTTCCCGGCCACCGAGTCGTACTCATCAGCGACGGACACGGCGGCTACGCGGGCCCGGCGTACCTGGGTGGGGTGGAAGTCGGCTCCATCACGCTGACGCCTCAACGCTGAGCGATGGATGATGGGGAGGTGCCCGCCTGATGCCGCACGTGAGCTTAACTTGACATAGTGTAGATTATCGGCGTTTATACGGCGTGGGCCGTTACGGGTAAACAGGCTGTGCGACAGCGCATTTCATGCCCCAGGGTGCTGATCGATCCGGCGTCCCGATCGGCGCTGCGCCCGCCGATCCGTGGTTGTTCTCGGAATATCGTCGGCATCGTCCGGAATCGCTGATGTGGTATCTCCTGTGCGGCAGCTGGATTATCGGAATATTTACTGTCGATCCGAGGCGGTGAATCGGGGTCGGTCCCATCGGGTTCCAGGGGTCGACGCCCGTCCGCTCCCCTGTGGCCATTCCGCCTCGTCAATACGTCACAGTGACGTATTGACGGGTAATTCCGGGCTACGCGGCTACGGCCACGCTGGTCGCCTGGTCGCGTGCGGAACTACCCGAAGACGGCTTCGGTGGCCGATGCCCGTGCTCGGTTGTGAGCATCTGCCATCGAAACATCCCTCGACGTGATCCGACTGATCCGAGCCTCTCGGGGTCCGCTTGGATTGGCGGTACTCCCCTGCCGCGCGCTCCAGCCAGGTCAACTGGCTATTCGTCACGGTGACGATATGGAGTCGGTGAGGCGGCCGCCGACGGTTCGCGTGACCGCGCCGAATCTGTCGGTGCCGCCGGGCACAATCAGGTCCACTGGCGTCGTGGACCGGTCGGGGGCGCGCTGGTGCCGTCTCACGGTAGGAGGGTGCGGCGATGACCGAAGTACTCGACGAGGGTGATTTCTCCGCTGTCCACATGCTGATCCGGACCCGGCTGTACTCCAGCAATGACATTGCGGCCGATGCCGTCCGGCGGGTGCTCGCACCGGGTCTGGTGCAGCGGGTGGTGCTGGATGCGGTGCACACCGTCCGTCCGGTCACGTATACGATGCTGGCGCGCTGGCCGATCGGGGAGCATCAGTTGTTCGCGCTCGCCGAGGCCAATGTGCGCGGCGACGATTCACCCGAGATCACCACCCTGGCCTTCGACGGCGTGGATATGGGCGAGGGACTGTCGGTGTCGCTGTTGACCGGGTCGGAGTACATCACCGCACACCTGCGGTGGCTGGGTGAGTATCCCGTGCACGGCCGGCGGGGCGCCATTGCCATCGTGCCGTCGAAGCGGTACGTGTACGCGTGTCCCGCCGACACCATGGACCGCGCTTTTCGCGCCACCGTCGTCCTCGCGCGTCTCGCCACCACGGCGTTCGCCGAACAACCGTGGCCGGTCAGCCCGCACGTCTACATGTGGCGTGATGGGCGGGTGGACCTGGCTGCCATGGCCGTCAGGACCGACGACGGTGTCGGCATCTACCCGACCGACGACTTCCACTACTGGCTCGACACCTTCGGCGGGTGACAGCGGATCGGGTGGTGTCGGTTCACTGTCGGGCCACCAGGTCCGCCGCCCGTTGGGCGATGGCCTTGCCCAGTTCGGTGGTGGTGGCGGTGCCGCCCAGATCCGGGGTGAGTATCCGGCCTTCTTCGAGGACCGCGCAGACCGCGGTGTCGATGGCGGTGGCCGCGGTGGTTTCGCCGAGGTGGTCGAGCATCATGGCGGCGGCGAGGATCTGGGCGACCGGATTGGCGATGCCCTGGCCCGCGATGTCGGGGGCGCTGCCGTGAACGGCTTCGAACATCGACGGGGTGTCGCGGGCGGGGTTGATATTGCCGGAGGGGGCCAGGCCGAGGCCGCCGGTGACGGCGGCGGCGAGGTCGGAGAGGATGTCGCCGAAGAGGTTGGAGCCGACGATGACGTCCAGGCGGTCGGGGTGCAGGACGATCTCGGCGGCGAGGGCGTCGACGTGCATGGAGCGGACGGTGACGTCGGGGTAGTCGGCGGCGACCTCGTCGATGATGCTGTCCCAGTACGGCATGGAGTGGATGAGCCCGTTGGATTTGGTGGCCGAGCACAGGCGGCGGTCACGGTCGCGGGCGCGGTCGAAGGCGTAGCGGATGATGCGTTCGCAGCCGACGCGGGTGAACACCGACTCCTGGAGTACGAATTCGTCGGGGCGGCCGGGATTGTGGCGGCCGCCGATCTCGGAGTACTCCCCCTCGGAGTTCTCGCGCACGATCAGGATGTCGAGGTCGGCGGCGGTGCGGTCGCGCAGCGCGGATTCGGTGCCGGGCAGCAGCCGCACCGGACGCAGATTCACATACTGCCCGAAGGCGCGGCGCAGCGGGATCAGCAGCCCCCACAGCGAAATATGGTCGGGCACACCGGGAAAGCCGACCGCGCCGAGCAGGATGGCGTCGAAACCGGCCAGTTGCTCGGCCCCGTCCGGCGGCATCATGGCGCCAGTGCGCAGATAGTTCTCGCACGACCAGTCGAATGCTGTCCATTCGATCCCGGGCAGCACGGCGTCGACCACGGCGACGGCTTCGGCCGTCACGTCCACGCCGATCCCATCACCGGGAATGGTGGCGATGCGGTAGGTCACGGTGTCTCCTTGTCGAGTACAGGGCGGCGAGTACGGGCGCGCCGGGTCACAGCCCGCGGCGGGTCACAGCGCGACCCGGATGTATTTGGTTTCCAGGAATTCGTCGATGCCCACCAGGCCGCCCTCACGGCCGAGCCCGGACTCCTTGACGCCGCCGAACGGCGCGGCCGGATCCGACACCACGCCCTGGTTCAATCCCACCATGCCGGTGTCGAGGGCTTCGCTGACGCGCAGGCCGCGGCGCAGGTTCTCGGTGTAGACGTAGGAGACGAGCCCGTAGGGGGTGTCGTTGGCGCGGTCGACGGCCTCGGCTTCGGTGTCGAATACCGACAGGGCGGCGACGGGGCCGAAGATCTCGGTGTGCCCGATCGGCGCGTCGGCCGGTACGCCGGTGAGAACCGTTGCGGGATAGAAGTTTCCGGGTCCGGGATGGGGTTCACCGCCGGTGACGGCGGTGGCGCCGCGGCGGCGGGCGTCGGCGACCAGCTCGGTGACCTTGGCGACGGCGTCGGCGTCGATGAGCGGCCCGACCACCACGCCGGGTTCGGTGCCGCGCCCCATGGGCAGTGCGGCCATGCGGTCGGCGAGGCGGGCGGCGAAGGCGTCGGCGATGCCGCGCTGCACCAGGATGCGGTTGGCGGCCGTGCACGCCTGCCCGATATTGCGCATCTTGGCGAGCATGGCGCCGTCGACGGCGGCGTCGAGGTCGGCGTCGTCGAACACCAGGAAGGGGGCGTTGCCGCCGAGTTCCATGGAGGTGCGCATGACGGTGCGCGCGCACTGTTCCAGCAGCAGTTTGCCGACGGCGGTGGAGCCGGTGAAGGAGAGTTTGCGGGCGCGGCCGTCGGCGATGATCGGGCCGATCAGTGCCGCTGGGTCGGAGGTGGTGAGCACGTTGACCACGCCCGCGGGCGCTCCGGCGCGGTGCAGCACCTCGGCGAGCGCCAGCATGGACAGTGGTGTCTGTTCGGCGGGTTTGACCACGCAGGTGCAGCCGGCAGCGAGTGCGGGCCCGATCTTGCGGGCGCCCATGGCCATCGGGAAGTTCCAGGGGGTGATGAGCAGGCTGGGTCCGACGGGTTGCCGGGTGACCAGGAAGCGGGAGCCGCCGGTGGGTGCGGGCATGTAGCCGCCGTCGAGGCGTACCGCCTCTTCGGCGAACCAGCGCAGGAATTCCGCTGCGTAGGCGACCTCGCCGCGCGCCTCGGCGAGTGGTTTGCCCATTTCGAGGGTCATGACGAGGGCGAGGCGTTCGACGTCGTCGAGCAGTAGCCGGTGGGCGCGCATGAGGATGTCGCTGCGCTGCCGGGCCGGGGTGCGCGCCCAGTCGGCCTGGGCGGCGGTGGCCGCGGTGAGGGCGCGCAGGCCGTCGTCGGGGCTCGCGTCGGCGACGGTGCGCAGGATGTCGCCGGTGGCCGGGTCGGTGACCGGCATGGTGTCCGCGCCGGGGCGCCAGTCGCCGTCGATGAACAGTCCGTGGGGGATGCTGTCGATGGCGTCGCGTTCCGTCTGGGTCAGGTGTGTCTCGGTGAGCATGGCTCCCGTTCCTCCCGCCGTGGCCGCAGGGTGATGCGGCCGAGTCCATTGCCGCCGTACTGCCGCACATGTTATGCATATTGTCGACAATCCGACAATAGACAATCCCGCATCAGACCATCGCGCCGACGCTGTCCTCGAGTTCCCACCGTCCGGCCCGCCGGATTGATATCCGAACTCCCCGCCCGCGCCGGACCGTTCCGGAGGCGATCACCCATGACTGCCCTGTCCCCCGTCCTCCTCCAGGCCACCCCCGTCACCGTCGACCATGGTGCGGGCTGCTACCTGTACGACACCGACGGCCGCCGCTACCTGGACTTCACCGCCGGGATCGGCGTCACCAGCACCGGCCACTGTCACCCGCGCGTGGTGGAGGCCGCGCAGGCGCAGGTGGCGAAGCTGGTGCACGGCCAGTACACGACCGTCATGCACCGGCCGCTGCTCGATCTCACCGAGAAGCTCGGCGAGGTGTTGCCGGAGGGGTTGGATTCGCTGTTCTTCGCCAATTCCGGCAGTGAGGCCGTCGAGGCGGCTTTACGGTTGGCGCGCCAGTCCACCGGGCGGCCGAACATCATCGTCTTCCACGGCGGCTTCCACGGCCGCACCGTCGCCGCCGCCACCATGACCACCTCCGGCACTCGTTTCTCGGCCGGGTTCAGCCCGCTCATGGGCGGGGTGCACGTGGCCCCCTTCCCCACCGCGTTCCGCTACGGCTGGAGCGAGCAGCAGGCCACCGATTTCGCGCTGCGGGAACTGGACTACATCCTGGCCACCCTCACCTCCCCCGCCGAGACCGCGGCCTTCGTCGTGGAACCGGTGCTCGGTGAGGGCGGCTACGTTCCCGCCACCGCCGGTTTCCTGCGGGGTTTGCGTGAGCGCGCCGACCGGCACGGGATTCTGCTGGTGCTCGACGAGATCCAGACCGGGTTCGGGCGCACCGGAAAGTTCTTCGGCCATCAGCACTTCGGCATCCGGCCCGACATCATCACCATCGCCAAGGGGTTGGCCAGCGGCTTCCCGCTCTCGGGTATCGCGGCTCCGGCCGAGCTCATGGCGCGGGCCTGGCCCGGCTCGCAGGGCGGCACCTACGGCGGGAACGCGGTGGCGTGCGCGGCCGCCCTGGCCACCCTCGAGGTGATCGAGAAGGAGGGTCTGGTCGAGAACGCGGCGCTGCGTGGTCGTGAACTGTTGGACGGGGTGCGGGCGCGCGCCACCTCCGGCATCGGCGACGTGCGCGGTCTCGGTCTCATGGTGGGTGCCGAATTCACCACGGCCACGGGGGAACCCGATACGGCCGCGGCCACCGAGGCGCGGCGGCTGGCGGTGGAGAAGGGCATGCTGCTGCTGGCGTGCGGCGCGCACATGAACGTGGTGCGCATGATCCCGGCGCTGGTCGCGACCGCCGAACAGATCCGCGAGGGCCTCGACATCTGGGAGGCGGTGCTTGCGGAGCTGTGACGGCGGCCGACACTCCGGTCAGGGCGCGCCCTGGGTCGTGACGATCGGGACCGCCGGGTGCGCGGCGCGGCGACGGGGGCACGGTGCCGTTCCGCGCCGGGACCCCGCCGCCCGACTCCCGGAGGTGACCGCCGATACGGCCGTGTCCGCCGAACTCCGCCCCACCGATACGGAAGGCTGAACCCATGACCCGCTACCTCACCATCACCCTCACCAAGGCCGGGGTGAGCTGCCGAGCCCGCCTGCTCGACGAGCAGGCCCCGCACACCTGCGAGGCGGTGTGGAACGCGCTACCGCAGGAAGGTGACGCCTTCCACGCCAAGTACGCCCGCAACGAGGTCTACACCCTGCTCCCCCGCATCACCGCCGCCCCGCATCGGGAAAACCCCACGGTCACACCGATTCCCGGCGATGTGTGCCTGTTCGACTTCGAGCCGTGGGAGATCGGCAACCCCGCCTACGGCTACGAACCGGGCTCGGCCGCCCACCACGCCCAGGGCGCCACCGATCTGGCCCTGTTCTACGGCCGCAACAACCTGCTCATCAACGGCGACCTGGGCTGGGTCCCCGGCAATGTCTTCGCCACCATCGAGGACGGCCTCGCCGAGATCGCCGCCGCCTGCAACACGCTGTGGCTGCGTGGCGTGGAGGGCGAAACGCTCGCCTTCGCCCGCGCGAGCTGACCGCACGGGCGCCGTCGATCGGGGTTTCGCGAGGACTGCGATGTCGGGGTGCCCGATGTTCGCATCAGGCATCGTTGTCTTCCTCTTGCCCGCGTAGCCACGCGTCCCATGCCTCGTAGTCGGGATGGTCTGGGCCGATCGTGACGAGTGCGTCACCGATTACTCCGCCGGTTTCGGCGCGCATCGGCACAGTCAGGGTTCCGTCATGATTGCGTACTGCTTTCATGCGTATTGTTCCTTTCAGAGTGGGGGTGCCTCGAGACGGTGTTGCAGGTTCGAGAAGTAGCTGTCCAGCAGAGACCCCTGTGCCTGCTTGCTTTTTGTTATTCCGAGGCTCTCGGCGATGGCTTCGTCTCGGTGATCGGGTGGCATGTGACGGTTGAGTGCCCAGGCGGCAAGGCTCTCGGCGAGGGTTTCTTGCCGTCCGGCGCTTCCCGGCTGAGCGTAGTAGGGCATCATTGATCCCAGCTTGTCGTAGAGCTGTCTGAAGTCGTCCGAATCAGAGGCGTCGAGGAGGGCGCGATCGAAGGCGTGACCAACTTCGTGCACAGCCAGGGAAACGGATCCGTGATCGCCCCGGTCGCCGAGGACCACTCGGTGTGTCGACAGATCATGTAGTCCCGGTACGTCGTCCCAGGTTGTGTTGGCGGGCCAGCCGCGTGGTGTTACTCCGCGAAGTTCGGGCATGACGTCGGTGACCGAGCCAGCGACAATATCGATACCGCCTTTCGGGTGGCTGGCGAAGTATCCGAGCATCTTTCTGTGGAAGCTGTCCGGGAGACGCTCCAGGTCGCGTAGGTGCCGTTCTGGAACGGGTCCCTGCCCGACAATTCTGAGACGGTCGCCGTATATGTCCGATAGTCGTGTGCTTGTGCCGTTTCCGAAGTCGTGACTCGCCTGGCCGTTGTGTTCCTCGCCTGTACTGGCAAGAATCTGCCGGTGACTTGCTCGGTCGGTGCCTCTCACTGCCCGCGCGGTCGCCGTCGCCTCGCCGCCGACCTCACGCATGATCCCCGCATCACGTTCGATGGCCTCGCTGGCCCGAAGGATCGCCGGGGTTACCCGCTTTCGAAACAGATCAGAGATGGCCCTGCTGATCCGCATGCCGAATTCCAGGTGTCCGCAGGTCGTGTGGTGTCGCCGCGTTGAGGAGGGCGGTGGCCGACGGTCCCCGCCTCACCGAACAGTACGGTGAGGACAGTGTGCGTCGGCGGCAGTTCGGTGTGCCGCTCGGTCGAGTGCTGGGCCGGCGCTTCGGCGCGGCCCCCGGCCATGCAGTCGCGGTTGCGTACTCCCCACAGCCCGCCTGCGAACGCGGCGACCGTGGCCTGGATACTGAAGTCACGGCCGAAACGTACATCACACCGCGAACACCCACCAGCAGCATTCGTCTGTCATTCCTGACTGGGCAGCGGCCGCTACCGCGGGCGGTGCCGCGACCCATGGCACCCGCTGGCCTTCACGCGTCGTGGGACGAGCGGTTCCCGGGGCGGTGCTCAGGCCGCGAGCACGGCCTCGGCGTAGCGGGCCAGCGCCAGCACCAGGTCGTCGGAGTGGCGCGGGCCGACGATCTGCATGCCCACCGGCAGTCCGGCTGCGGTGGTGCCGGCCGGGATGCTGATGGCGGGCTGCTGGGTGAGGTTGAACGGGTAGGTGAACGGGGTCCACTGTGGCCAGCTGTGCAGGTCGCTGCCGGGCGGCACGTCGTGTCCGGCGTCGAAGGCCGGAATCGGGACCGTGGGGGTGATGAGCACGTCGTGGGCGGTGTGGAAGGCGCCCATCACGATGCCGACGTCGGCGGCGGTGGCGCGGGCGTCGAGATAGTCGATGGCGGTGAGGTGCTCGCCGTGCTCCCACACCCGTGCCAGGCCGGGGTCGACGATCTCGCGGCTGCCGTCGGGGAATTTCGACAGCATGGTGGCGGCGCCCGCCGCCCACAGGTTCTCGAACGCTTCGCGCGGATCGGTGAAGCCGGGATCGGCGGTGACCACCCGCAGTCCGGCCTCGGCCAGCCGTTCCACGGCGGCGCCGACCACCGCGGCCACCTCCGGATCGACGTCCACGTAGCCGAGGGTCGGCGAGTACGCGACGGTCAGACCGCGCACGTCGCGCTGCATTTCGGCGCGGAAGGTGGTGAGCATGGGCGGCTGCGCGGTCGGATCGCGGGGATCGGGCAGCGACAGGATGTCCATGAGCAGCGCCGCGTCCTCGACCGTGCGGGTCATGGGTCCGGCGTGGGCGAGCGGGCCGAACGGGCTGGCCGGGTACAGCGGGATCCGGCCGTGCGTGGGTTTGAAGCCGACGATGCCGCAGAACGCGGCGGGAATGCGCACACTGCCACCGCCGTCGGTGCCGACCGACACCGGTCCCATCCCGCCGGCCACCGCGGCCGCGCTGCCGCCGGAGGAGCCGCCCGCGGTGCGGGTGGGATCGACCGGATTGCGGGTGATGCCGGTGAGCGGGCTGTCGGTGGTGGCCTTCCACGCCAGCTCCGGCGTGGTGGTCTTGCCGAGGAACACCATGCCGTCCTCGCGCAGCCGCGCGGTCACGGGGCTGTCCACCGGCCACGGCACGTCGGCGGCGATGGCCTTGGAGCCGCGCCGGGTGGGCCAGCCCTCGGTGAGGAAGATGTCCTTGATGGAGATCGGCACACCGTCCAGCAGGCCCTTGACATGGCCGCTGTGCCAGCGCTGTTCGGAATCCTTGGCCTGGATGAGCGCGCGATCGGGATCCACCAGGCAATAGGCGTTGACGTCACGGTCGCGTTCGGCGATCGTGTCGAGGATCGCGTGGGTCGCCTCGACCGGGGAGAGCGCGCCCGCGGCATAGGCGGAGACGAGCTCGACCGCGGTCATGGCGGACGGATCGGTGGGGATGTCGGGGTGCGACATTGCTGGCCTCCTTAGGCGGGCACGTACCCGAGCTCCTTGTCGACCACGTTGTCCAGCGGCCGACCCGCGATCCAGTTGGCGAAATTGCTCGCGAACGCCGCCACCAGTTCCTCCCGCCACCCGGCGGTATCGCCGGAGTTGTGTGGCGTGAGGTGAACGTCGGGCAGGTCCCACAGCGGGTGTCCGGCGGGCAACGGTTCGGGGTCGACCACATCGAGTGCGGCACCCGCGATCGTCCCGGACCGCATCGCGGCAACCAGATCGTCTGTCACCACTAATTCCCCACGACCGACGTTGATGAAACGTGTACGCGGGGACATGGCGGCGAAAGCACGCGCGTCGAACATGTGGCGCGTCGACGGCGTCAGCGGTGCGATGGCCACGACGTAGTCGGCGTGCGGCAGCGCGGCGAGCAGGTCGTCGCCGATGACACCGAAGTCGGGGTCGTCGCGGCGGGCGCGCCGGCCCACCGCCCGCACCCGCATGCCGACCGCGCGCAGCAACCGGGCGATCTCGCGGCCGATCGCCCCGGTGCCGACCACCAGCGCGGTGGCTCCGGCGATCCGTTCGCCGTTGCGGTGCCGCCACCGGTGTTCGGCCTGTAGGCGCTGCGATTCGGGCAGCCCCTTGGCGAAGTTGAGGATCTGGGCGAGTACGTATTCGGCGATCGGCCGGTCGAAGACGCCGCGGGTGTTGGTGACCACGACGTCGCTGGCGATCAGGTCGTCGAACATGACCGGATCGACGCCGGTGGCGGCGATGTGCAGCCACCGCAGCCGGTCGGCGGCCTGCCAGGCTCCCGGGATCGCTTGGGAGAGAAAGTCGTACACGAACAGCACGTCGGCACCGCGCAGCGCGGTCTCGAGGCCGTCGGCTTCGGTGTAGCGAATCGTCGCGCGCTGCGCCACCGGGGCCATGAGATGTGGGTCCGGTAGGTTGCCGTCGTGGAGAACAGTCACAATTGGCCCCTTTTCCACGTTGACAGGCTAGAAAGTCATCGTACGATTGTCAACAATCCGAGTGTGTACACCCCTGGAGTCTCGCTCGGGGGTTGCCGGGCGCGTCGCTCCCGGCAGAAAGGGTTCTGCACCGCGGGCGAGAGGGGCCGTCGTGGAACTGTTTCTCCCCGAGTTCGAGGGGCCGGTGGCGCAACGTGGCATCGGAGTCATCGCCCCCTTCGACCTCGCGTTGGAACGCGAATTGTGGCGCTGGGTACCACTCGAGGTGAGCCTGCACCTCGCCCGGACGCCCTATGAACCGGTGCCGGTCTCCTTGGAGATGGCCGAACTGGTCTCGGACGCCGTCCATCTGACGTCCGCGACCCGCAATGTGCTGCACGTGGAGCCCGAGGTGGTCGCCTACCTGTGCACCTCGGGCAGCTTCATCAAGGGACTGGCGTATGAGAAATCGCTGCGGCGCACCATTTGCCGGGCGGGTGCCCGCGACGCGGTGACCACCTCCGGCGCGCTCGCCGAGGCCATCGCGAAACTGGGGTTGACCCGGCTGTCGGTCATCACCCCCTACGACGAGGTGCTCACCCACAAACTGCACGACTTCCTCGGCGAGCTCGGCTGTGCGGTGGTGCGCTCCGACCACCTCGGGCTCGGCGGCGGCATCTGGAAGGTCAGCTATCGGACCATCGCCGAACGCATCATGTTCGCCGACGATCCCGACGCCGAGGCGATCTTCGTCAGCTGCACCAACCTGCCCACCTACGACCTCGTCGAACCGCTCGAGAAGGCGCTCGGCAAACCCGTGCTCACCGCCAACCAACTCACCATGTGGGCCTGCCTGGGGCGGATGAAACTGCCCATGATGGGCCCCGGCAAATGGCTCCAGGACGTTTTCTGATGATGCGAGCTCCGATGATGCGAGGTATCCCGTGACCGAACACGACACCCGACACGACACCGCCCGACACGGCATCA
>NZ_JASCXP010000093.1:0-20684 GCF_030010695.1 Nocardia sp. CC201C | reverse complement strand
GGCTGCGTCGGAATGTCGATCCCCGCCACCATCACCTGGGGTTCGGGCAAGGTGGGCAGCCGACGCATCGACCACGGCAATCCCGAGCCGTAGGTCTGGGACATGTTCCGCCGGTACTGCGGAGTGGGGTCCACCACGGTCGTATCCGAGCTGTAGGTCGTCATATTGCCCACACCGACGCCCACCATCTCCAGCCCGCCGGGTCCGATGGTTCCGGCCGGGTTCTCCGCTTCCTGCGGCATGCTGACCCGGGTCGCCTCCAGCCACCCCGACGTATACGCGAGATTGTCGCCCATCAGGCGCATGCTCTCCCACAGCGTCGACATACTGCGCGTGTAGTTGTGCACCGACGCCACCGCCGCCTCGCCACCCGCACCGCGCCACTGGTCGGCGGTGACCGAGTCCATGCGGTTGATGAACTCGAGGAACGTCTCCCGCAGCTGATCCGCCATCCATTCCCAGATACCGGACCAGTTCGCCGTCCGCTGCGGCGATGACGAATCGGCGATGCTCTGGCCGAGTTCGTAGAGGAATTCGTACGACTTGTTGGCGGCGCTCTCGACCGTGACAGTCGTGACGTCGAAGGCGTCGTGGTTCTGCAACCGCTGCGTCTGGGGTGTGATGTCATGTGCGGTGCCATCGGCCGGGACGGAGTATTCGGACCGGCTGTCGAGCGGTCCGGGGATCGCGGTTCGCTCCGGCGGCCCTCCGGGCAGTTCCGTGGGGCGCTCCGGCACCGAGAGATCATCGAAGCTGTCGGCGTTCTCGCCCTCGGCGATGGCGTAGGTGCGCCCGGCGGCGACGAACGTGTCGACCATATCCTCGAGAATCCCGATATGGCTCCCGAGCAGTCGGTGCAACTCGCTGCCCTTCATCGCGAATCTGGAAGCCAAGGTGGAGCCGGAGGACAGGTTCGAGACCGGCTCGTTCTCCTCCACCTGCTCGGCGACCAGCCGGATCGCGCGCAGTTCGCCGATCACCGCCGAGGCCAGTTCGGCGGCCTCGTACGCGGCGTCCGGTTCGAATTCGAGTTGCCCGGTCTGTGCGCGTTCGCGGAGCACCGGCCAGGGGTCGGTTGGATTCTGGGTCTCGCTCATGTGATCGCTCTCCTACTGGTGATCGACCGGGCATCGCTCGGAATCGCTGTGCGCGAGCAGATTTCGTCCCCATCGTGCGGCGGCGCCAGGCCCGGCCACCAGGGCCGCGCCCAGCCTGGGCTGGGGATGCCCTGGATGGACGACCGACCGCGCCCCGCATCGGCCTATCCGACCGGCATCGACGGCTGGGCTGCTGCCCGCGCGGGCATCGCGGGCGCGTCATCGGCGTGGGAATCGAAGCGGGCGGCCAGTTTTCGCAGTGGTGCGGGGGCCCACCAGTTGGCGCGACCGGCCAGGCGCATGAAGGCCGGCACCAGGATCGCGCGGATGATGGTGGCGTCGACGATGATGGCCACCGCCGTGCCGATGCCGAGCATCTGGAGGTACATGACGCGGCCGGTGGCGTAGAGCGAGAAGGAGACGGCCAGGATGACCGCGGCGGCGGTGATGAGCGGGGCGGCGCGTTGCAGGCCCTCCAGGACGGCGCGGCGGTTGTCACCGGTGGCGCGGTAGCGCTCGGCGATGCGGGACAGCAGGAAGACCTCGTAGTCCATGGATAGGCCGTAGGCGACGCAGAACAGCAGGATGGGGAAGGCGGGGTCCAGGGTTCCGATCGGGGTAAAGCCGAGAAGCGTTGCGAGCGCGCCGTTCTGGAAGACGACAACCAGCGCGCCGAACATGACCGACAGGCTGAGCAGGTTCAGCACAATGGCTTTCAGCGGAATCAACAGACTGCCCGACATCAGGAACACCAGCACGAAGGTGACCACCGCGATGAGCACCGCGACCAGGGGGATGCGGTCGGTCAGCGTCGCACGGAAGTCGGTGAGTTCGGCCGGGTAGCCACCGACCAGCACGGTGTCGAACGGCGCGGGGACCGCGCGCAGCTGCGCCACGAAACCGGGGACGTCGGTGCCCGCGAGCACCTCCCGCAGCGGAATCGCCTCCAGCCGCGCGCCGCTGTCGCCGAGGAACCGTTCCGGATGCGGCGCGGCGCGCACCTCACGACCGTCCACGTAGACGCCGGCGGCCGAATTCACCTGTGCCACACCGTCGACGCGGGACAGCTCGGCGGCATACCGGGCGATGCCGTCCACACCAGCCTGCCGACCGTCCGGTGCGACGAAGTGGATGGCGTCATTGGCTTCGACGGTGAAGCCCGCGCGTAGTTCGTCGTACGCCTGCCGGGTCGAGGCGCTGGGCGGCAGCACGCGATCGTCGGGCAGACCGATGCGCATACCGAGTGCGGGCGCGGCGAGGGCGGCGATCAGCAGCAGACCGGCGATCGAGAATCGCACCGGATAGCGCATGACCGCATCGCCGAAGCGATACCAGAAACCGCGCTCGGTCTCGGCGGTGGCGCGGGGGCGACGCGGCAGCGCGCGATGACCGATCACGGCCAGCGCCGCGGGCAGCAGCACCAACGCACCGAGGCAGGCCATCAGCACCACCAGCACACCCGCGTACGCGAACGACCGCAGGAACGAGTACGGGAAGACCAGCAGCACCGCCAGCGCCGCGGCGACCGTCGCGCCGCTGAAGAGCACCGTGCGTCCGGCGGTGCGCACCGAGGTGATGACGGCATCGGAAACCGTTGCACCCCTGCCGAGTTCCTCGCGGAACCGGGTGATGAGGAACAGGCTGTAGTCCACGCCCAAGCCGATCCCCATCACCAGCGTGATATTCGCCGCGAAGGTCGAGACGTCGGTGAGGGCGGCGACCCCGCGCAGCGCGGCGAGGGTGGCGACGACCGAGAACACGCCGACGCCCAGCGTGCACAGGGCGAGCCGGGTACGACGGAACAGCAGCAGCAACAGCAGCAGCATCACGGGCAGGATGATCATCTCGGCGCGCAGGAAGTCCTGCGCGGCCTGGGCGCTGATCTGGCCCGATGCCGCCTCCGCGCCCGCGACCTGAACCCGCACGACATCGTTGGCCCTGGTGTACGCGGGCAGCAGCCGATCCACGATCTCGGCCCGCGCGGCGGTGGCGTCGCCCGCGACGTGAGCGAGGACCACCGCCTGCCGCCCGTCCGCGCTGCGCATGGTCGGGTCACCGTCCTGCGACCAGTACGACCAGGCATCGGCGACCGCGGGGTCGGCGCCTAGTTCCGCGGTGAGTTCGCGCCCCGCGTCGGCGACGGCGGCATCGTCCACACCGCCCGCGGCAGCCGTCACGAGCAGAATGAAATTGGCATTGCCCGTGTGGAATTCGCGCTGCAAGAGCTCCTGCGCACGCACCGATTCGGTGCCGGGAGCCTCCCATCGGTTCAGGATCATCGCACCCATCGCGCCCGCGCCGATCACCGCAAGCACGATGGTGAGCAGCAGCCCGGCGGCCAGCACCGGCCGGGGTCGGTGGGCGAGAAGGGTGCCGAGTCGGTGCAGTACAGGCATGGGTGGACTCCGTCGGTCTGCTAGCCTTGGCGAATACGAGATACCTCTCGTGTTTTTGAAATTACGAGAGATCTCTCGTATTTGTCAACAGGAGGTGTGGTGCCCGAAGGCCGTTCCGTCCGCCGCCAGGAGCGCGGCAGGCAGCGCATGTCCGTCATCCTGGACGCGGCACTGGAACTGTTCGGCGAACTCGGCTACGAGGCGACCTCGACCAATGCCATCGCCACCCGCGCCGGGGTCTCCCCCGGTTCGCTCTACCAGTTCTTCGCCAACAAGGAGGCCATCGCGGAGGCCCTCTCGACCCGGCTGGTCGACGCCTTCCGCGCCGCGCACGCCTCCGCCTTCGATCGCGCCGACCTCGCCGACCTCCCCCTCGACGAACTCGTCGATCACCTATTGGACCCGCTCATCGCCTTCAACCTCGACAATCCCGGCGCCAAGGCCCTGTTCACCAACCCCGATATGCCCGCCAGCCTCGCCGCCGGCACCAGACCCCTCCAGCAGGCCGTCCTCGGCCGCGCCGAATCGGTCATCGCCGTCCGCTACCCCGACCTGCCGATCGAGGACCGCCGCCGCGGCGCGCTCATCGCGGTGCAGATCGTGCGGGCGACCATGCCCGCCATCATCGCCGCGACCGAACCCGAACGCACGGCCCTGATCCGCGAGACCAAACGCGCCCTGCGCGGCTACCTCACCGAACTCGCTCCCCGCTGAGGCGGTGTTACACCCATCGACAGTGGGCTAGGGACGATGGTCATCAGGGTCGAAACCCACCGCCTCTGCTGACGACCACGCGGTGCGGCCGATGCTCGAGGGGCCGACGAAACGGACGGCACCGATGGCACGACCGGATGCGGGATGTGGCGATGAGCACAGCCGAAGAGAACCTGGAAATACCTGCGACAGAACCGGTTCCGCCCACCGAGAAGGCCGAGCCCACGTCGGCGCGGGGACTCCTGATGCTCACCCTGGCGACGGTCGGGTTCGCGCTGAACTTCTGGGCGTGGGCGCTGTTGAGTCCGTTGGGACCGTCGTTCAAGGATGCGCTGGATTTGAGCTCGTTCGCACAAGCGGCACTGGTCGCGGTGCCGGTGGTGGTCGGATCGCTGGGGCGAATCCCGGTCGGTGCGTTGACCGATCGCTTCGGTGGGCGGGTGATGTTCCCGCTGGTGTCGGTGTGCACGATCATGCCGGTGCTGTTCGTGGGGCTGATCGGCCATCAGTCGTTGGCCACGTTGCTGGTGGGCGGGTTCTTCCTCGGAATCGGCGGCACTGCCTTCGCGGTCGGCGTGCCATTCGTGAACTCCTGGTTCCCACCCGGACGGCGCGGGCTCGCGATCGGGCTGTTCGGTGTGGGCACGGGCGGCACCGCGATCAGCGCGTTGACCACCGTCGCGCTGGTCGACGCGGGTTCGGTGTCGACACCGTTCCTGGTCACCGCGGCCGCACTGCTGATCTACGCGATCGTGGCGGCGCTGATCCTTCGTGATGCGCCCGGCCGGGTCGTCCCGACCGAGCCGCTGACCCGACGGCTGAGCTCGACCGCGCGCATGACGGTGACCCGGCAGGCGGCGGTGTTGTACGCGGTGACGTTCGGCGGCTACGTCGCCTTCTCCGTGTACCTGCCGGCCTATCTGAAGACCGCGTACGGGCTGACACAGGCGGACGCGGCGGCGCGGATGGCCGGTTTCGTCCTGCTGGCGGTGGCCATGCGTCCGGTCGGCGGCTGGCTGGCCGACCATCTCGGGCCGATTCGAGTGCTGGCCACCGCCATGGCCGTGGTGACCGTCGCTGCCGCGGTACAGGCATCCACGCCCGCCTTGATGCCGGTGGCCACCGCGGCGTTCCTGTCGATGGCCGCGGCGCTCGGCGCCGCCAGCGGCGCGGTGTTCGCACTGGTGGCCCTGCTCGCCCCGGCCGAACGGGTCGGATCGGTCACCGGAATGGTCGGCGCCGCGGGCGGTCTGGGCGGCTTCGTGCCGCCGCTGGTGATGGGCGCGGTGTACGGGGCGCTGGGCTCCTACGGGCTCGGATTGGCCGCGTTGGCGGTGGTGGCGGCCGCCACCGGCGTGTTCACCCTCACCGCCGTCCGCGAACAGTCACCAACGCCCGCGTGACAGCACGCGGGTAGCGACTGCCGACCACCCCGTCGGTGCTGCTACTCGCGGCGATCAGCTACCGAAACCGACCAGTGCGTCGGACAGGTTCTGCACCTCGAGCACCTCGAGTGCCTGCTGGCGGATATCCGGGCAGGTGTTGGTGGTGGCCTCGTCGACGATGGTGGTATCGGCGATCACCTCGTCGTTGAGCCCGTCGTTGCGGACTGCCCAGTTCTGCACGGTGCCGTTGAAGGAGACCTTGGCCAGTGTCGCGCCCTGGTCGCGCCAGTTGTCGAGTTCGGGCTCGATCATGTCGCAGAGTTGCTGGGCTGCGGCGGGCGTCACCACGTCCTCGTCCCCGCCGGGAGTGGTCGTGGCCGTCGCCGTGGTGGTGAGATCCGGTGTGGTCATGGTGGTGGTGTCCTGGACACCGGGCTCTTCGTCGTCGCCGCAGGCCGCCAGCATCGCCCCGGCCGCGATGAACCCGGCGGCCACGGTGGTACGAACGATCTTGTTGCAGGACATCGGCATAGCCGCCTCCTCGTAGTTTGGGAACCTCTACGGCGGCGTTACCCAGCCCCGGCCGATTGATGCGGGCGTTGCGTCGCGCCGCAACGGGTGATGGTCGACGAGTGATGCTCGCCGGAGCGGATGTGATCGCGCCCCGACGCTGTCCGGCTCCCCGTATTACCCGCGCCCCAGTTCCGACAGGCTGTTCACGGCGCGTTCGGCGGCGGTGTAGCTGTCGAACTCGGCCACCGTGACAAGATCCGTGGTCTTCTCGAATTTCGTGGTCATCGCTTCCTCCCCGAGGTCGGGTGTTGTCGTTGTCGTTCATTCGTGCTGTTTCTCTTGTTCGGCCTCTTCCTCATGCTCGGCGCGCCGGTAGGCGCGGTTGCGGATGCGGAGGATGACGGCGGCCAGGACCGCGGCGGTCAGGGAGCCGCACAGGACGCCGATCTTGGCGTGTTCGGCATGCGGGCTGCCGGGGCCGAAGGCGAGTTCGGAGATGAGCAGGGAGACGGTGAAGCCGATGCCCGCCAACAGGGCCGCGCCGTAGACGTCGATCCAGCGCAGTCCGGGGTCCAGCCGCGCGCGGGTCCAGCGGGCCGCGGCGAAGGTCGTCCCGAAGATGCCGAAGGACTTGCCGAGCACCAGACCGGCGACAATGCCGATCGCCACCGGGTCGGTGAGCGCCTCGGTGAGACCGCGCAGCCCGCTGACCGACACCCCGGCCGCGAACAGGGCGAACACCGGGACCGCCAGTCCGGCCGCGACCGGTCGCCAGCGTTCCTCGAGCCGTTGCGCGGGATAGGGGTCGCGATCGCCGCCGCGCACCGGGACCACCGCGCCCAGCAGCAGTCCCGCGACGGTGGCGTGCACCCCGGCACCGTGCACCATCGCCCAGGTCACGATCGCCAGCGGTAGCAGCAGCCACCACCTTCGCGGCCAGCGCCGCACCACGAACGCGAAGGCGAGCAGGGCGAGCAGCGCACCACCGAAGTACGCGGGGGTCAACGTCCCCGAGTAGAACACGGCGATGATGGTGATGGCGATGAGGTCGTCCACGACCGCCAGCGTGAGCAGGAAGGTGCGCAGCGAGGGCGGCAGATGGGTGCTGATCAGGCCGAGAACGGCGACCGCGAAGGCGATATCGGTCGCGGACGGAATGGCCCACCCGCGCAGCGCGTCCACCCCCGTGCTCACGATGATCGCCACGTACACCAGCGCGGGCACGATCATGCCGCCCAGCGCGGCCGCCACCGGCAGGATCGCCCTGCGGAAGCGGCTCAGCTCACCGGTCACGAACTCCTGTTTGAGCTCGAGCCCGGCGACGAAGAAGAAGATCGCCAACAACCCCCCGGCCGCCCACTCCCCCACCGACAGGTGCAGATGGGCGACGTGCGGCCCGAAGGTGAAATCACGGACCGTGGCGTAGACGTCCTGCCAGGGCGAATTCGCCCACGCCAGGGCGAGCACCGTCGCCGCGAGAACCAGTGCGCCGCCGACGGTTTCGCGGCGCAGCAGGGCGGCGACCCGGGTGTCCTCGGGCGGCGGCGGAATCGGGAACAGCAGATTGGTCGACGGCTGGCTCGCGGCCACCGACGAGCCGGTCGCGGCCTCCCGGGGCGACCCGTCCCGACCCCCGTTCGACGCCATCCAGATCCCTCCGTCGCAGTGTCGAATCGTCGGCTCTCGATATGCCGCGACTACCCGGTGCACCCGGCTTCAACCGAATGATCGCGCCGACCCGAGCATTACCGCCGCCACAGTGGTTAACCGCCCGACAGAGGCCCCGAAGACGAGATCAACCCGAACGACACCCTCAGCATCCGAGAAACAGGAGTGAGCCCATGCCGCGTAGTCAGCCACGCGCACACGCCGGTCGGTCGCCACGCCGCACGGCGCTGCCACACCGGAGAACGACGCCTCGCGACCGGCTCCGACGAGCCACCCGCTCCCATCTGGTCACCGCCGTGCTGGCGGTGGGCTGCGCGGTCGGCCTCACCGCCGGATGCGTGGCCGATCAGCAGCCCAGCGACACCACGGGCACGATGCCCTCGGTGTGGACCGGCAGCACGGTACCGTCGGTGATCGGGGAGACTCCCGGAGACCCTGGACACTCGCCCGGCGGGAACGTCATATCCGCCGGCTTCATCGATGCCGAAGGACGCCCGGCGGGCACGGTGACGTTCATCGAACGCCCCGGCCTGGTGGAGATCCGCGCCGAGGTACACGGCATGGATCCCGGCTTCCACGGCTTCCACATACACGAGCGCGGCGAGTGCGAGCCGAACTCCGCCCCGCCCGGAGGCGGCGAGCCCGGGGCGTTCCTGTCGGCCGGGGGCCACCTGCAGGTCGGCGGGCATTCCGGGCATCCCGCGAGCGGCGATCTGACGTCCGTTCATGTCCGCCCCGACAGCCGCGGGCTGCTGGTGACCACCACTTCCGCGTTCACTCTGGCGGATCTGCGCAACGACGGTGCCGGGCGCGCGGCGGTGATCCACGCGGGCGAGGACAACTTCGGCAATATCCCGAGCCGCTACACCCTGCCGGGCGGCGGCGAGGTGCCGGATGCGGAAACCCTGTCCACCGGCGATGCCGGACAACGGGTCGCCTGCGCCGCTATCTCGTGAGCCCCGGCGTTTGATGGCGACGCCATCGGGCATCTCGCCGATGACAGCAACCTCGAACCGCTCGCGGGCTGTCGGGCGGGCCGAAAGGAGGCTGAGATGGACGAACAGCGGGTGCGGCTGCTGCGCATCGGTTCCGGCGGCCTGCTCGGGATCGGCAAGACCAAGCGCCTGGTACCGGTGGAGGCGAGCGTAGAACCCCGCTACCCGCCGCCACAGTTCTGAAGGGGGCCGGTATGCCGAGACGACCGGCGGTCACGGCCGCGGCCGCGCTCACCCTCGCGCTCATCCTGGTGGCGGGACTGCTCACCGGGTGCGGCGCGGGCCAGCTCTCGCAGACCAGCATGGACAAGAACCCGGTCAACGGCAGCAATGCCGAGGCCGGTGATATCGCGTTGCGCAATGTGTATCTCGCGGCGGAGTCCGTGGGTGATCGGATCGGCGACTACGGTTCGGTCAGCCTGTCGTTCACCGCGATTCACACCGGCATCGGCCCTCCGGACCGGCTGCTGGCGATAGCCTCGGCGGCCGCCGAGGAGGTGCGGATCGAGGCCGAACCCGACGAGTTGGTCATCGACGCCGGTACCGCGATCGCCGCGGGGCAGCCGATCGAATCGGTGGATCCGGCGACCGCACCCGACGAGCCGTTCACCGTCGTGGTGCGCCCGGTCGCGGGCGCCCTGCGGCCCGGGGTGGCACTGCCGTTCACCTTCGTCTTCGAACGCGGCGGCGAGGTGACCTTCGGAGTGCCGTTCGACACCGCGACAACCGCTCGGCCGGTGCGGCGATGAACGGCTCCGCGCGGCGGTCCGACGCCATCCCGCCGCGCTGGAGGTGGAACCCCTCCTCCTGGTCGCAGCGACTGCCGATCGTGGGCATCGCGCTGGTGGGCTGCGCCATCGCCACCTATCTTGCGCTCTACCAGTACGACGTGGTGCCGACCGTGTGGGAGCCGTTCTTCGGTGACGGCAGCCGCGTCATTCTGGACTCGAAACTGTCGTACGTGCTGCCCGTCTCGGATGCGACGTTGGGCGCGCTCGCCTATCTGGCCGACGCCGTCTCCGGCGCGTACGGGGGTGTGCGCCGCTGGCGGACCATGCCGTGGATCGTGGTGGTGTTCGGGATCGCGGTCGGCCCGCTGGGCACCATCAGCATTCTGCTGGTGATCGCGCAGCCGGTGCTCTACGGCGCGTTCTGCACATTGTGTCTGGCCTCGGCCGTCATCTCCATGGTGATGATCCCGCCCGCCATGGACGAGGTGCTGGCGAGCCTGCAGTATCTGCGGCGGGTGCACGATCGCGGCGAGTCGGTGTGGCGGGCGTTCTGGGGGCTGGCGCAGCGAGAGCAGGAGGCGGCGTCATGATTCCCCAGTTCGGCGTCGCCGCCCTCGGCATCTGGCTGATGAGTTCGCCGGCCGTCCTCGACTACGGCGCACCGGCGGCGACCAGCGACCGCATCGCGGGGCCGGTGCTCGCGGCGATCGGCTATCTGGCCGCCTACGACATTCTGCGGGGGATGCGCTGGCTCAATCTGCTCACCGCGGGTTGGCTGCTGCTGGCTCCCTGGATCCTCGACTTCCCTTCCGCGGCAACGGTGAACAGTCTGGTCGTCGGAGTGCTCACACTGGTGCTGGTCCCGTTGAGCCGGTCCCCGCGCCAGCGGTTCGGCGGCGGCTGGGCCGGTCTGCTGCGCCGCGATCCGGACGCCACCGATACCGGCTGAACCGCCTCGCGGCCGACCGCACGGCCGCGAGTTCATTCCATCGCTACCTGATGGCTACCCGTCTCCGCCACGATCACCGGGTTCCCCCGTCCGAGGGGAGAAGTTCGTTGCGAGGAGTACGGTGTGGCCGGGATGAGACGGTGGCGACTGGGTGCGGCGGTCGCGGCGGGGGGGGGGGGGGGCCCCCCCCGGGGGGGGGCCCCCCCCCCCGCGGGGGCGGCCGGCCGCCCCGGCGGGGGGGGGGGCGCCCCCCCCCCCGGCGGCCGATCCGTCCGCCGCGACCACCGCCGTGGTGGTGAGCACCGACGATCGGTCCCTTGGGTTGCGGGGCGTCGCCAACGCCCGTGACGCGGGCGGCTACCGCACCATGGACGGGCATACCGTGCGCACCGGCCTGGTGTTCCGCAGCGGAGATCTGAGCAAGGCCACCGACGCCGATCAGGCCGCGCTCACCGCCCGCGGCCTGACCGTCGTCGACGACCTGCGCACCTCCTTCGAGCGCGCCGCCGCCCCCGATCGGGTGCCGGCCGGCGCGACGCTGAACCACGACGACGTCATCGGCCAGGCCCCGCCGCAGGTGCTGGTCTCCACGCTGTCGGCGGGTGCGGATCTCTACCGCGCCTTCATCACCGCCCCCGGCGCGAACGCGGGCTTCGCGAGTGTCTTGCGCGATATCGCCCACGCCGACGGTTCGGTGCTGTTCCACTGCACCGCGGGCAAGGACCGCACCGGGTGGACCGCCGCGGTGCTGCTCACCCTCCTCGGCGTGGACCGCGACACCGTCACCTACGACTACCTGCTGTCGAACCACTATCGCGGGGCGGCGGAGAACGATGCCCTCAACGGCGTGGTCCCGGCGGCGCTGGACGCGGCATTCGATCAGGTCGAGCGGAGCTACGGTAGCTTCGACGGCTACGTCCGCGACGGCCTGCGGCTGACCGATGCCGATATCGCGGCTCTGAAGGCGAAACTGCTCGCCTGAGACAAGCGAAACCGCTCGCCTGATACCCGGTGCCGTACCCGGACGCGGGAACCCGGGTCGGCGGCTGTCACTGCTGCCTAACCGGCGTCTGCCACCGCGCGCATCCGATCTCCGCGCGAGCTGTACAGCTCCCGGGCACGAGCCGGGGTGATGGTCTCCGCTGTGGTCGGCGGTTCGTACTTCACGTGCTGGGCCAGGATCTGTCCCGCCATCGGCGCGATGAGCGGGGCGGCCTTGATCAGGCCGAACGAGTTGAACAGCGCGAACAGCCAGACCAGGATCTTCGCGGCGGGGCGGACGGCCAGATCCACCAGCACCGGGTAGTCGTATCCGCCGAGGCGGCGCATCCACTGCGGGGTGATGGGCGCGGAGGCGAGCGACAGCAGCCTGCTGCCCAGCGCATAGGTGATGCCCGCGCCGTTCTTCCGGGATGTCCACAGCAGATGCCGCATGCCCTCGGCGGCGGCCTCGGAGACGCACAGCCGCGGGCGCACCCGCGCGTAGTACTCGCGCACCTCGGCGCGGTTGCGCGGGACGTCCTCCGGCTTGCAGGTCTGGAGTTCGGCGGCGATGGCGCATTCGGCCCAGTACCGTTCGTCCTCCTCGGGGGTGAGCGGGCCGGGGCCGTAGACCTCGTAGGCCTTGAGCACCGAATGCCAGCCGGTGATGTGGATCCACAGCTGGGTTTCGGGGCTGTTGGCGCTGTAGCGCTGCCCGCTGATCGGTTCGATGCCGGTCATGGGCGCGTGCACCCGCATGAGATGTTCGGATGCCTGGATGGCGGTGCGTCCGTCCCCGATGGCCGCGATGAGGAAGTACGAGAACGTGTTGTCCAGCCGACTGCGCGGATCGGTGTAGATGCCCCGGGCGTCGGCTACGGCTGCGGTCAGGAACGGATCGAAGTGTTCCAGGACGACCGCTCGCTGGAAGCCGATGACCGCGGTGGGAGCGGTCCAGATCTTCCAGCTCAGCGAATCGGGGCCGAAGAACCCGTAGTCGTCCCTGCGGAGGGTGGTCGGATCGAAGGCCATGGGCTGCTCCCTCGGTGCGTGCTGCGCCGGACGGCGAATACAACGCCACCGTAGCAATTGTGAGGAGCAAATACAACGGTGCCGTAGTATTTGCGTCGTCGATCGTTTTCCCATTCCGGGCCGGGACTGACACGATGGTCGAATGGAGGTGAGCTGGCCGTGACGAAATCCCGCACCGGGACCGACCGCCCGCGCCGCCGCTACGCGCCGCGCCTTCCTCCCGAACAGCGTCGCGCCCAACTGCTCGACGCCGCCTACGCCGTCCTCGGCCGAGCCGAACTGCACGAACTCAGCATGGAGGCCGTCGCGCAGCAGGCCGGCGTGGCCAAACCGGTGCTATACACGGTCTTCAAGACCCGCGCCGAACTGGTGGAAGCACTGCTGGAGCGGGAACGTGAACGCGGCCTCGAACAGGTCGCCGACACCCTGCCCACCGATCTGGTCGGCGCCGATCCGGTGCTGGCGGCCTCCTCCACGGTGGCTGCCTTCATCGGCGTGGTGCTGGAGGATCCGACCCGCTGGCGGCTGATCCTCACCTCCCCGGGAAGCGCGCCCGAGGAATACCGTGCGGCCCTGCGCAGTTCGCGCACGGGCATCTTCGATCAGGCGGAGGCGCTGATCCGCATGGGTGCGGCGCTCGACTCCCGCTGGTCGACAATCGATTCCGGACTGCTCGCCAACTCCCTGCTCACCATCGCCGAAATGCTGGGCCGTCTCGCGGTGAGCGAACCGGCCGAGTATCCGAGGGAGCGACTCGACGAGTTCGTACGCTCCATCGTCGGTCTGCTCAGCGGCGGGGCGTGAGATTCGCTCGGAGCCGAATTACCGTGTGCCGCCCCCGTGTTCGGCATCCCAGCGATCCAGCAGGGCGGGCCACTCCTTGCTCATCCACACGAAGAAGTCGTGCATATCGCGCACCCGGGCCGCGTCCTTGCCGTCCGGATCGTCGAAGAGCGCGAGGCCGCGTGAGGTGGTGGCGGTCAGGCCCTCGTACATTCCGGCCTGCTGCCGCGTGAGTTCGGGCAGGATGCCCGGCCGCACGGAGTAGTAGTCGCGGCGGTCGCCCGGTTTGCCGGCCTTGTCCACCCAGCGCATGGTGGTGAGCGTCTTGAGTGAGCTGGAGATGGACCCCTTGGAGGCCCGCAGCGCCTCGGCGATCTGATTGAACGTCTGCTCGGGCGGGTCGCAGACCAACAGCCACCCGACGGTGCGGCCGACCATGCGGACCAGCCCCATCCGCTCGAGGACGAGCGCGAAATCCTCCACGAAGGCCAATTGGGCGTCGGTGGGAGCGGTATTCGATTCGGCTGCGCTGGTCATGGGACGAGTATTCCTTTCGTCGGAAACGGCGGTGCGGAGCGGGTTCGCCGAACCCGCCCCGCGTTCGGAGGCTCAGACCGCGAGGTCGCGGCGATCGAAGGCGGCCAGCGACAGTCCCACCGCGATGGCGACGAGCACCGCCAGTACCGCGAGATATCCGATGTTCCAGCCGTTCACCAGCGGCGAATCACCGCCCGCGTAGTAGAAGGGCGACAGCCGGCGCAGCCACTGCGCGCCGTCGATCATCCCGCCCAGGTTGTTGGCGAGATATCCGAGCACCGCGACCAGCGCCGCGACCGCGAGCGCGGTCCCGCGGTGGCCGGTGGCGGCTCCGGCGAGCAGCGTGATGGCGCCCACCGTCAGGGTCAGCAGCCCGAGTCCGGCGACGGCGGCGAGGATGTTGCCCGCCGGAATCCCCATGTCGGCGCTTGCCGCCCCGGCCAGGACCGCGAGGCCGAACACGGTGACCACCACGGCGGTCTGCGCCGCGAACGCCGCGCACCGCTGCAGCAGCAGGTTGGCGCGGTCGACGGGCTGGGCCAACAGCAGGTCCAGGGTGCCGCTGTCCTCCTGGGCGGCCGTGCGGGTCGCGAAGGTGATCGCGAAGATGAGCAGTAGCAGCGGCCCCATCAGCGCGAACATGGTCGACTCCAGATAGCCGGTGGCCGTGCCGAAGTCGCCCATGCCGAGGGCGTCGTAGAAGCCGCCGCCCTCGATGTCGAGCGCGCCCTGCTCCTTGAAGGTGGAGTAGGAGGGGACGTAGATCATCGGCACCGCGAACAGCGCGACCGACCAGCCGATCAGTCCGCGCCGCTGTTCCGTGATGGTCTGGGTGAACACCGAGCGAGTCATATCGAATTCCTTTGCGTGAGAACGTGTGCGGAGGGTTCAGCGGCCGTACAGGCTGAAGAACATCTGCTCCAGGTCGGGTTCGGTCGACAGCACGCTGACCAGCGGATACTTGGCGGCGGTCTTGAACAGCGCGTCCACCTCGCCCTCGGTGGTGCAGCGCAGGCTGCGGCCGGAGATCTCGAGGTCGCGCACCCCCGGCAGTCGCTCGAAGTCGTCGGCGAAAACATCGGCGGCGAAGACCATTTCGACGCTGCGCGGGGCGCGGCGGCGCAGCTCCTCCACATTCTCGGTGCCGAGCAGCTGTCCTGCGCGCATGATGACGGCGCGATCGGCGGTCTGCTGCACCTCGCTGAGGATGTGCGAGGACATGAACACCGTCTGCCCGTTGCGCTTGGCCTCGCCGACCAGTTCCAGAAACCGTTGCTGCAGCAGCGGATCCAGTCCCGAGGTGGGCTCGTCGAGGATCAGCAGATCGGGGGAGTGCATGAAGGCGGCGACAATGCCGACCTTCTGCTTGTTGCCCTTGCTCATCGAGCCCACCCGCTTGGACAGGTCCAGATCCAGCAGCCCGGCCAGCTCCTCGATCCGCCCCGCGGGCACGGTGCCGCGCTGATCGGCGAAGAACGCCAGCAGCTCGCGCGCGGTATTGCGGCCCTCCAAGGCGAGTTCGCCGGGCAGGTAGCCGATGCGCCGCCGCAGCTCCGCGCCACCGGCGCGGGGGTCGGTGCCGAAGATCTCGACGTGTCCGGCGGTGGGTCGGATCAGGTCGAGCAGGATGCGGATGGTGGTGGATTTGCCCGCGCCGTTGGGGCCGAGGAACCCGAACACCTCGCCCGGCGCGACATCGAGCGTCAGATCGGTGAGGGCGACGTGCTTGCCGTAATGCTTGGTCAGCCCGGCGACGCGAATGGCGGGGACGGTCATCTTCACTCCTTGGTTGCCGCTCTACACTTGGTTCTGCATGTGCGGTGTGTTCAGTAAACACTGAACATCATGAACATGTCAATGCCCCGGGGCTCGCGAAAATACGTGTTGACGGCCGTTCGGCCCAGCTATATTTTGGTGAGCCTCATGGGTTTCCTCTTCCTGTAATCACACGGCCGCGTCGAGCTCCGCTCCGCGGCGATCCCACGCGAATCACTTCGAACCGGCCGTTCGTGCGGCCAGAACAGGGGATACCTGTGCGTACTGCCCAACTCACGCTCTCCGAGGTCACCAAGCGCTACGACGAGCGCGTCATCCTCGACCGGGTGAGCCTCACCATTCGGCCCGGTGAGAAGGTCGGCGTGGTCGGCGACAACGGCAGCGGCAAGTCGACGCTGCTGCGGCTGCTGGCCGGGTGCGAATCGCCGGACAACGGCGAGATCACCGTGCATTTTCCGGTCGGCGTCGGATATCTCGCCCAGGTCTTGGATCTGCCCGACAGCGCGACCGTGGCCGATGCGATCGATCTGGCCCTGGCCGAGCTGCGGGAGCTGGAGGCCGAGATGCGCGCGGCCGAACGAGCCATGGTCGCGCCCGGTCCGCTCGGCCGCCGTCTCGACGCGTACACCGACCTGGTGGCCCGGTTCGAGGCGCGCGGCGGTTATCAGGCCGACGCTCGGATGGCGGCCGCGCTGCACGGTCTCGGTCTACCGGAGCTGGACCGCGACCGTCCGCTGGGAACGCTCTCCGGTGGTGAGCGCCGCCGCCTCGCTCTAGCGGGAACCCTCGCCGCCGCACCGGAACTGCTGCTACTGGATGAGCCGACCAACGATCTGGACGATGCCGCCATCGCCTGGCTGGAGCAGCGGTTGCGCGACCATCGCGGCACCGTCGTCGCGGTCACCCACGACCGGGTGTTCCTGGAGCGCATTACCTCGGTCGTGCTCGAGGTGTACGCGGGCGCGGTGCGCCGCCATGGTGACGGCTACGACGGTTACCTGGCGGCCGTGGCGGCCGCCCGGCGCCGTCAGCGGCGCGAATTCGAACAGTGGCAGCGGGAGCTGGCTCGGAATCAGCGCCTGGCCGACTCGAATGTCGCACGGCTGGAGGCGATTCCGCGCAAGTTGCCGCTCGCGGTCTTCGCGGCCGGACCGTTCCGGTCGCGTGGGCGCGGGCACGGTGCCATGTCCCGCATTCGCAATGCCAAGGAGCGGGTGGCCCGGCTGACCGCCGATCCGCTCGCCCCGCCACCGGACCCGCTGCGCTTCGCCGCCGCGTTCGCGACGGCCGGTGCGGCGGACGGCGGTCCGCTCGCGACGCTGTCGGAGGTGGTCGTGGCCGACCGCCTCCGGGTGGACGAGCTGCGCATCGCGGCGGGCGAGCGGGTGCTGATCACCGGGCCCAATGGCGCGGGAAAGACCACACTGCTGAAACTGCTTGCCGCCGAACATCGTCCCGATGCGGGCACGGTCACGGTACCCGCCCGAGTCGGCCATCTGCGACAGCGGGAATCGCCCTGGCCGCCCCGGATGACGGTGCTCGACGCCTACGCCGCGAACCGGCCCGGCCACCCCGACGAGCACGCCGAATCATTGCTGTCCCTCGGGCTTTTCCGCCCATCGGAATTGCGACTGCGCATCGGCGAACTCTCCTACGGCCAGCGTCGCCGCATCGAAGTGGCCCGGCTGGCCACCGATCCCGCCGACCTGCTGCTGCTGGACGAACCCACCAACCACCTGTCGCCGGAGCTGGTGGAGGATCTGGAACAGGCGTTGACGGACTATCCGGGCGCGGTTGTCCTGGTCACCCACGACCGCCGCATGCGCCACCGCTTCACCGGCCGTCACCTCGAGCTGCGCTCCGGTGCCGTCCACACCCCGGCGGTCGCTGCCTGACCAGAAAAAGGCCGCGACGCGCCGCCGCTCGAAGCCGACCGTCTCGCAGCGACGACACTGCCGGACGGCCGGGTGCCGACCTGGTCGGAGTGGGGTCCGTCCCGCCGCCCTCTCGTGCCGGACGCGGGTGGCGCACTGCTGTGGACCCGCACGGGTCCGACTCCGGGGACGCTGCTGACGCGGCGGTGGGAACGGTCAGAATGCCCGCTGCAAGACGAAATCGCTGTGCAGCTGTGCGCCGACCAGGAAGGTTTTGGTGCCGACCACCTGGAAGCCGTGCTTGGCGTAGAAGCTCTGGGCGCGCTGGTTCTCCTGGTTGACTCCGAGCCACACACCCGCGCTGTCGGCGGTGCGCGCCCGGTCGAGGGAGGCGGCCATGAGGGCGGCGGCGACACCGTTGCCGTGGTGGCCGGGCAGCACGTACATCTTGCTCAGCTCGGTCACCGGCCGCAGGCTGACCGCGGCCGCCACATCCGGATCGGTCGGTTCGGCGGCGACGAGCAGGCTGTAGCCGATGATGCGGCCGTCCGCGACCGCCTTGAGGACGGTGCGTGCCGGATCGGCGAGATAGTCGGTGAACCGCCGCGGGGACAGCACGTCGGCGATGAAGGCCGCGATATCGGCGGCACCCGCATCCGGCGGGCAGGCCAGCGGGAAGGTGACGGCGGCGACCTCGCCGAGCGCGGCGGCATCCGCGGGGGCGGCGAGTTCGACGGTCACGGTGGGATTGCTGCTCACCCGACCAGTGAAGCACGGGTGCGGGCGGCGCGGCGGCGCGCGCCCCGGGGGTGTCACGAAAGGGATTTGTGCGCAGGCGATGTCGGGCATCGGCCCCGGGTGCTACTTTTCGGGCCTTCGATGATCACGTACTCCTAGCGGTTGGGTAACGAATGCGGTCACTGTCATGCATGGTCCCCTGCTGCCTGCGGCACTCTGGAAGTAGACGGCGTGGGCTGGTGGTTTTCCGTACCGATGGGAAGCGGCTCACGGCGCAGTGGTTTGGGGCGGTGATCGTGTGAGCACGAGGCGAGTAGAGGTTCCGCACGGGCGGTCGGTGGTCTTGGCCGACCCCGTGCTCCCCGAACCGGTCGCACCACGAAGAACGGAAGCCGACGCGCGGGGCCATCGTCCGGGGGAGGCGTGCTGCACCCCCGGCTGCGCCGACTGCCGCTGGGACGAACAGCGGCTCAAGTACTGGCTGCGCGGCCGCCTGCTGGCCGCCGGGGCCGAGACCGCCCATGTGGACGGCACGGTCGGCCCGCTGGACCCGGATGTGCTGTGGCGGCAGGGGGATCGGGTGTGCGCGATCCAGGTGTGCGGTGCCGTGCCGGACCTCACCCGGGCTCGCCACCGCACCGCCGCGTTGAAGGCGGCGGGCTGCACCGAGGTGCTGTGGCTGTGCCCGCCCGGCTGGCAGATCGCACATCTGCCCGCCCTGGCACTGTCGGACTTCGCGCCCGCGGACTGCGACTACCGCGCGGTCGGCGGACAGCTGACGCCCGGACCGGGCGGATTGGTGACTCCGGGTGACAAGCCCTGGGAGATACGGGATTTCATCGAGAACTGGGTCGCGGGTGAGGTGGCCTACGGCTACCGCGACGAACATACGGGAGGGTGGGCCACGGTGGCCGATTGGGAACGTCACACGCGCACACAGGCGGCGGTCATCGCGCGCCAGCGCCGCGAGCTGATGAATCAGCGCACCGCGCTGGCACTGTCCCGCAAGGCCGCCCGCGACAGGTCCAAGCTGCTGTCCAAACTCACCCACCGGCTGGAACGCGCCGAGTCGTCCGCCCAGCAGCACGCCGACGAGCTGGCCCTCGCGCAGCGCCGCATCGCCGACCACGACCGCGTGGACGCCACCCTGCGGCTGACCGTGCGCAGTCAGCGGCAGGCCCTGGTGCACTGGCAGCTGATCTCCTGGTTCGCGCTCATGGTGATCATGACGTTCCTGGTGGCGGCCTTCGTGGTGCTGGACTGACCGGACCGACCGGGCGGGCCGCTCAGCGCAGTGAGCGGCCCGTGTACGCCGCGCCGACGGTTCCGGCCACGGCGCATCCGGCGACGATGGTCCACGCCAGCGGCCCCAGCGGGGTGCAGCCGAAGAAGTAGTTCACCCCGGGCGTCATGATGATGGCGGCCAGCAGCGCGGTGCTGCCCGCGGCCGTGGCCCAGACCAGCGGGCTGTCCCGGCCGATCATGAGGGTCTGGCCGAGCTGGGTGGTGACCAGGGCGGCCAGTGCCATGGTGGCGGCGCGCTTCGGGCGACCCGTGGCGCGGCCCAGTATCCACGCCGCGCCCGCCCCCGCCGTGGTGTACGCGCCGCGCACCGCGACGGCGCGCAGGAAGTCGCCGCCCAGTTCGGGTTTCGGCAGCTGGCGCAGTTCGTGTCCGGCGTCGTCGGGTTCCAGGCGGTCGGTGGCGGTCCGGGTGCCCGAGAGTGCCACCGCCATGGCCGGGCCGAGATCGGTCAGCAGGTTGACCAGCAGGAACTGTCGGGTGCCGATGGGTGCACGCCCGGACAGCAGGGTGCCCAGCATGGTGAAGGTCACCTCACCGGCATTGCCGCCGACCAGCACGCCGATGGCGTCGCGGACCCGCTGCCACATGCCGCGTCCCTCCACCAGGGCGGTGAGCAGGACCGTGAGGTCGATTGATCGCTCGTCGTCGCGGACCTCATCGGAGCCGGTGATGATGAGGTCGGCGGCCTCGCGGGCCGCGACCGAGCCGCGGGCGGCGAGCCCGATGCCGATATCGGCGGTGCGGATGGCGGCGGCGTCATTGCTGCCGTCCCCGGTCATGGCCACCACATGGTCGCGCCGCTGCAGCGCGGTCACGATGCGCACCTTGTGTTCCGGGCTCACGCGGGCGAAGACGGTGGCGCGGTCGATGAGTTCGGCCTGGGCATCCTCGTCCAGCTGGTCGAGGTCGGCCCCGGTGGCCACGGTCTCGGCGGGAATGCCGAGCTGTGCGGCCACGGCGCGGGCGGTGACCGGGTGGTCGCCGGTGATCATGCGCACGCTGATGCCGGTGCGGTCCAATTGCCGCACCAGGTCACGGGTTTGCGGGCGCGGGGTGTCGGCCAGTCCGATGAAGCCGAGCAGGGTCAGCTGTTCGATCTCGTCGGCCACGTCGTCGGGGGTGCGCGGGAAGTCGCGCCGCGCCACCACCAGGACGCGCAGGCCGCGTTCGGCGAGCTGCTGGATGCGGGCCTCGGCGGCGGACCGTTCGT
>NZ_JASCXP010000092.1:0-20740 GCF_030010695.1 Nocardia sp. CC201C | reverse complement strand
GCGACGTGGGCGGTGGTGGCGGTGTCGGGGCGGCCGAACCCGATCCAGGCCCAATAGCCGATCCAGCCGGTCAGCCACACCAGTAACGGCACCGTCGCCGCCGCCGGGGCGCCGGAGTGCACGACCCACCACATCGCGGCCCCGGTGGCGCCGATCCCGAACAACACCGGGCGCGCGGTGCGCAGGCGGCGGCGGATTCGAGTGGGCCAGGTGGGGCGGTCGGCGTAGCGAGGTTCGATGCCGCTGGCCTCCATCAGCGCTTGCAGTTCGCCGTCCCAGTCGATACCGGGGTCGGGGTTGTGGTCATGGTTCATGCGAGGACTCCTTCAAGGGGCTGGTGATGGTTGGTGCTGATCTCCGGCACCGATGACGCGGGGCCGGAGCGGTCGGGGGTGGACACGGCGCGAGCGCTGTCGTGGCCGGTGTCCGCCGGGGTGGCCAGGTAGCGGCGCACCGTGCGCTTGCTGACCTGGAGGTCGGCCGCGATCCGCCCGTGCGACCACCCCCGGGCGTGCAGCTCGTGGGCGCGAGCACGACGGGTGTCCGCCCCGCCGTCCTCGCCTTCCACATCGGTGTTCGCCTGTTCGGACACCGGGGACACGATTGGGTCAGCACCGGCGGCCACGGAGGTGGTCAAGCCCTCCAGGGCGGACACAGTCGGATCAGACTGTGTCGGGCCGGTGATCGCCGCTGCGACTGCGGTATTCAGCGCGGTCCGGGGCTCGGTGACTGTGGTTGATGTGGTGTCGGCGGCGGTCATCGACAGCAGGGCGAATCCGGAGATGACCATCAGCCCGTCCAGAGTGAGCGGGCCGACCGACGCCCCCAACGGCCCGTATCCCCACGCCAGCAACACATCTCGCACGTGGCCGTAGGAGATGACCGCTGATCCGAGGGCGACGGTGCCCGCGCCGCCGTAGCGGGCCAGCGCCCACAACCCACCCCTCCGCCACCGCGCCCGCGACAGCACCTCGACACTGAGCAGCAAGCCGATGGGCCATATGGCGGCCCCGATCTGCGGGGCGATACCCGGTGTCCACCCCGGCGGCATCGTGTCCGCCGGGAGCCAGGCGTGCAGGACGTTGGCCGCGATCGAGGTCACCGACCCGAACACGAACCCCGCCCACGCCACCACTCGACCGTGCGCTGCACCGGGAGCGGTGACCGGGCCGTCCACCCCGTGACCACCCCGAGCGTCCGCGCGGCCACCTTGAGCGTCCGCATGTCCGTTCGCACTGTCCGGAGGCGGCCACGGGGTGGTCATGTGGTCGCGGTGCTGTCCGCTGGGCTGGCCGGTCATCGGGGCTCCGGGAAGTTGTCGGCGCTGAACCCGCCCTTGGGCCGCAACAGCTTCACCACGCTGCGCCCGCGTCGCCACAGATTCCAGGCGGTCACGATCAACCCGATCTGATCCCGATCACTGGTACGCACTCCCGTGCGGTGCAGGATGTCCAGGCGTTGCCGCAGCGCCAGGATCGGTGACCCGGCGGGCAGGCCCGCGCCGGAATCCCACAGGCGCACGAACTCCGCGGCGGCACCCTCGTCGACCTCGCTTAAGCGGATCAGGACTGCGCACGCGACCGCGGGGCGGGCCTTCAATCGGGAGGCGACGGAGGTGAATCGTTCGGCGCGGGCGACGGTTTCGGGGTAGACGGTCGCGTATTCCACGATCCGCGTGGTGGAGATCTTGTTGCGGGTGTAGTCGCCGAACAGGTTGCCTTCCAACCACGGGATGTAGACCCGCAGCGCGGCGGCCACGAGGGTGGTGTTGTGGCCGGTGATCCCGGAAATGGTGAGTTGGTCGGCGGGGGTGCGGCGCGCGCCCTGATCCATCGTCACCTGGGTATCGGCCGCGAGGCCGCGCACGACCAGCATAGGGAAGGTTTGGCCGCTGGTGCGGGCGATGGCGGCCAGGCGGTGCTGGCCGTCGAGAAGTTCACCGTCGGGACCGAACTTGATCGCTTCGCCGTTGAACCGCCACCGGCTCGATGTCATGTCCTCGAAGTACTGCTGCACCCGCGCCTGGCGGATCGGACGATTGTTGCGGTTGTGTTCGAGCATCCGCCGCGCCATCGCGGCATCGATCTCGATGATCTGACTGACCACCCGCTCCGGCTGATCAGAATTGACAAGATGCATGAGAATTCACTCCTTCGTGGTGGGGTCGGGGAGACGGTCGAGAACGGTTTGGATCGCGTCACGAGCACGGATCAGGTCACCGCGGTATCGGTGCGCGAGCTGGGCGGCGTGGCGGTCAAACCGGTCATCGGCGGCCAGGCGTGCCAGGGAGTCGGCTTTCTTGGTCAGCTCGTAGCGGGTGGTGTCGAACGCCTCGGTGATCGGGCGACGCCGCCGCGTCCCCGCACCGGCGTCCTCTGCTGTCGAATCTGGTTGTGGTGCAGTGTGCTTGGGCTGGTATGTCTTCTTGTCCAGACCCGTCACGGGGGCAGGTGTTCGATTTTGAACACCTGACGCGACGGCGTGGGCCGTGCCGACACTCAAGCCGGTGGCGGCGGCGATAGCGCGGGTGCTCATCCCGATCTCCCGCATCGACGCCACGACCTCGGCACGTTCCTCACGGGGGATGCGCAGTCGGGATCGGTCGAACTCGCTGGCGCAGTACGCATCCCAGCTCGGATAACCCAACGCCACCCACGCCCGCGCAGTGAACGCCTGCTCGATCAACACCCATACCTGCTCGACACAGGCGCGGATCTGCGCGGTCAGCTCCTGCGCCGCCTCGGCGGACAGCGTCATCTCGGGGGTGTGGTCGGTCATGCGGTGTCACCGCCCTCGAACCCCAGATCGGCCTGCCGGGTCCGCCCGGAATCCAGGTCCCGCACCCGCAGCAACGGCACCCGTGGGCGTGTACTGTCCGCCCATCGCTTCGGCTGTGGGTCGGCCGGGAGCGGGGCCAGTTCGTCCAGGTCGATCGGGACGACGTGGCCCCAGTGAGCTTGGCGGGCGTGTACCCACACCACGTCCCCGCGTTCGAATTCGGCGAGGTGGTTGGGGTCGATGAAGAACGTCTCCCGCTGCCCCAGCGACCCTTCGTCCCCGAGTTTCCCGTGTCGGGTGTGGCGGGTGTTCTCGGTGACCGGGCGCGACCCGAACACCTCCGACACCTTCCCCGCCCCTTCCAACTTCATCAGCAGCGCGCCGGAGGGGCAGGACTCCAGGAGGCGGCGGCGGTCATCGGGGGTTTGGCCGAGTCCGAATTGGTTCTGGGCGGCGAAGATCGCCACCACCCCCATCCCCAACAACCGCTCAGCGATATTGGTTTGGTTGATGCCACCGGTCTTGTCCGCCACCGCCGACATCTCATCGATGATCAACACAACCTGCCGGTCATGCTCACCACACGCGAACTGCTCGATCAACGTCACCAGGGCGGCGACCTGGGCGCGGGCGTACTCCCCGCGTACCGTGCCCGGCACCGTCGCGTAGATCATGTCGAAACTGTCGAGAGGTCTGCCGCCGTCGAACCCTTCGCCGATGGCGGCGAAGATGTTGCGGAACTTCCCGCTCACGTCCCCTACGGCGGGGGGTTTGTTCTTCTCCAGGGCGTCGATCTCGTCCAGCACCGACTGATCCGCCTTGTATGCGGTTTTCAGCCACGACACCGAGAGTCGTTCCAGGAACGCCTGTTTCGATCGGGGTGGCCCACCCGGAGCCAGGACCGCGAGTTTGGTGACTCGGATGCGGTTCTGCTTGAAATGCTCGGCGCCCGCGTCGGTGGACGCGACGGGGTTGATCATCGATTCGAGGGTGGCGCACATGTCCTCGGCGTCCATCGCCCACAAATCCAGCCGATTCGTCACCGGCCAGAGAGCGACGCGGCGCGGGTCGACCTTGAGTCGGGCCGCGATCGTCACCAACTCCCGCCCCGTGGCCAGGCCGGGTTTGCCGCCCTTGCAGTCCACGAAGATCAACAGCGGGCGTTTCTCACCGGTCCGCACGTAGCGGTGCCAGTACGCGCAGTACAGGCCGGTACTGAAGCGGGTGAGCAGGGTGGTCTTCCCGGCCTGCTGGGACATGCCCAGCAACACCATGTGCCCCAAACCCTCGATCGGGATCTCCAGTTTCGACCCGCGCCGTCCGGTGAGTTCGGTGACCGTGGTCGGTTGGGTTGCGTCGGTGTACTCCGACAACGTGCCCAATACGGCTTTGGAGTGCAGCCAGCCCGCCGTGATCGGAGCACCGTACTTCGCGGCCTTCCGCGCGGCCTTGGCTTTGCCTTGTTGCTGGCGGCGTTGCAGGCGACGGGTCTTCGACGGTGACCCCACGCCCTCGGTGCCGAGCCTGCCGAGGAACCTCGCTCGCCAGGCAGCAGCGGCCCAGAACGCGACCGGGACACCGCCCGCGGCCATCGCCGCCAACGCCCCCGACGCGAGCCCGTGGTCCAGCAGCACGCCCGCGCCGTCCCACCACAAACTCAACGGCGCGGTCCAGGAATCCGACGCCCAGATCACGCCGACCGGCAACACCAACGATCCGGCGGCGTAGTTGCGGACCTGCCGCGCCTCCCACCGCCGCCGCGCCGCCAGCACATTCATCCCGACCCCGAGCGCGGCCAGGAACCCGGCACCGGCCAGGGACGTGCCCGCGAACTCGAACGCCTCCGCCACCGACGGCAACCCCACACTCCAGTCCGGGGCCTGCCATCCATTGGGCAGCACCGCGTTCTCGAACACCGGCGTGTGCGTCGGTTCCGGCGGGACCGCCGCCGAACCCGCTGTCCCGGTCGGCACCTCCGGCACCGGCGCAGGCACCGCATCGGGTTCGACCGGCTCGATCGGCGCGGGCGCTATCGCGTCGCCGCAGTCGTACGGGGTGACCAAGGGTTTGCAGTCGTTCATGACCGCTCACGGCCCTTGGTGCTGCCTGGATCGAGTAGATGTTCCAAGACCGCGTGCATCTCCTGCGCGGGCAGCCGCAGCACGCCCACGTGGGCGGTGCCGGACCAGATGGTGTAACGGTCCGGGCGGATGCCGGAGCGGGATAGGGCGTCGGTGAGGCGGCGGGTGATCCGCGACGGGTCTTCCCCACCCGCCGTGTCCGCCGCCACCACCAACGGCTGTTGCTTGTCTGTCATCAGCGCACTCCTTTCCGCGCCAAAGTCAGGTCCAGGTCATGGATTTCGAGATTCGCCAGCACATCCACCCCACGCCGATGCGCGAGCTGGGCCGCGACGCCCTCCAGGGCACGGCGCAGTGACTCGCCGCGCACGAAGTACAAGACGCCCGCCAAGTCGTGACGGTCGGCGGCCTCCAACGCCGCCGACACCGACCGCAACAACCGGCCCTCACCACGCTTGCGGGACAACTCCACCTCAATCGCCCACACCTTGTCCGGATCGGTGAAATCCCGACACCAGGCGTCATGCAGGTGTGAACTAGGTTGTCCGGCTTCGGGTTTCACGATGCGTCGGAGTAGGCGTTCGCTGGTCCAGATCTCCGGGTCGGTCTCCAGGCCGGTCAACGCCAGTCGTAGTTCCGATACCGCTGTCAGGTGCGCGGCCGTAGACGGCTTCGGGTGCCACTCCCCCGGATCGAATCCCAGATACCCCCACGCGATCTCACGCGTCGGGTACAGCCACAGCGGGCCGTGCGGTGTCTCGTCGGCGGTGTCGAAGTGCTTGGAGCGCCGCCACGGCCCCGGCGACCCGTAACCAACCCGACTCACCTGCGCGCGCCCGGCGTCCTTGAGGCGCTTCGCGAACGCGTACGCGGTGCGTGGTCGCCGCTGCATCATCGTCATCAGCAGCGACAACGGCAGCCCGTACTGCTGGGCGGTCCACTCCTCGAGCAGCGTCTGCCACGGCTGCAACCGCAACTCCCGCGCGCTCACGGTGCCACCACCTCACGCGGGCACTCCCGCGGCCACGCCGCGACGTTCTCCGTGCCCGGCGCGGGGCAGACCACCACCGTCTTGGGCAGGCCCTCCCGCGGGCCGAATAACAGCACACCGAGGAACAGGCCCGCGACAAACACGAACCCGATCAACACCAGCGCCGCCATCACCGGCGACGGCACCGAGGTCATCGTCCGATGCCGCGACATACCCAACAGGTCTTCGGTCATCGCCGATCACCCCGCCACCGCCGCCGCGTCGACCACCGCACCTGTGTCACGCCGACCCACACCACACCAGCCAGCACCACAAGCACGAACGCCGCCGCAGCCAGGCCCGGAACAACCGAACCCGCCACGACCAACGCGAACCCGATCAACAGCGCCCGCATCATGCCGCACCACCTGCTGTAGGGATGGGGCGCAGCAGGTCCATGACCTCATCGCGACGTACTCGAATGGTGTTGGGTCCGACCATGTAGCCGGTCAACCGGCCTGCGGATATCCAGCGTCGAACCGTGCATTCGTGAACGCCAAACAGGTCGGCAACATCCTTCAGACGCATATAAGCGCTGGTGGACCTGCGGTTCTCGCCTCCCCGCTGCTTCTTCGAACTTGCCAAGACAATCGCTCCTTCCTGTCATTGCGGGGACGAAACCCGCTGCAATACAGGAGAACTCGCGATCACCCGTCGACATCAGAGGTAGAAGAGAGCAGGGGTGTACGCCGGGCCGCACCGTACGACCTCCGTACGCCCCCAGATGATTCATCCCACGTTCTCTGCGGGGCGCGGTATCTTGGTTCGCGTGGACCATCTGCTACCAGGCGCTACCTCCGCAGACGTACGGGCACAGAACCCCACCGTCGCTGTGTTGCCTATCGGAAGCTTCGAGCAGCATGGCGAATTCCATCCGCTCATAACGGATACCGCGATCGCCTGCGCAATCGCACAGAGGATCGCAATAGACTACGGCTTATTCTTGCTTCCGCCTGTAACCTTTTCCTGCTCACATGAGCACGCAGGGTTTCCCGGTTCGGTCAGCATTCGAGCGACGACGCTCGCACTGGTAATCAGCGATATACAAGAGTCGCTGAAAGCCTCTGGCATAAGACATTTGGTGCTCGTCAATGGTCACGGCGGAAACTATGTTTTGCAGAACGTTGTCCAGGAGGCGAACACGACTGAGCGCCGGATGACGTTATTCCCACTGCCCCTCGACTGGAATCATGCGCGCACCAAAGCGAAGATGGAAACGAACGCGCACGAGGACATGCACGCCGGAGAACTGGAAACGTCCATCCTGTTGCACATCTCGCCAGATTCCCTTCGGCCCGGCTACCAGACCGCAGACTGGCGCGCGGACGACAGAAAGTTCCTCCTCGTCAAGGGGATGACCGACTATACAACCAGCGGCGTAATCGGATTTCCTTCCCTTGGAACTCCCGAGAAAGGCAAAATCGCTCTCGAATCACTCTCGGAATCATTCAAAAGCCATCTTCAAGCGCTGACCGAATAGCCTCGGGGTACCTGAACCGCTCTGGCCAATAGCCCCTTCAGTTCGTTGACTGGCTTTCCGCGAGCGGTTGACAACCGCTTGGACAGATCACGCAATACTGACAATGATCGCGCCGACGGTGCCAGCTGGTACAGCTCGACTGCGCGTGTGGCAACCCGCATGGACTCTTCGAGTTCTCCGACGCGCACGTAAGCCGATGCCAGACGGGCGGAACACAGCCCTTGATCTCGGCGTTGTGCCTCCGGCCAATCAGCAAGTCCAGAACTGTAAGTCGTGATTGCACGTTCCGGCTCTCCGAGCAGAACCCAACTCTGTGCCGCCTCCATCTCGATATACGATGGCGTGCAGTACTTCGCTAGACGTCCGGGATCATCCGGATCAGCGTCGAGAACCTGCGCCATGGCGCTGTCCAATGCTCTACGACATTCGTCCTTCTCACCAAAAAGCGCATGAGCATTCGAGAGCTGTCGAAGCGCTACGGCACGCAGTTCGGGGGTTATCTCGTCCCATCGCCGCAGTGCGGCATTCGCCAGTCCCAATCCCTGCGCTGCCTTACCAGCGTCGGTCAAGATGTTGCTCTTGCGCATCAGCACATAGGAGATGAGATGGGTGTCGCCCAGCTCTTCCGCGTAGTCCATTGCCTGGTTGGTCCAGTACAGCGCCGTCTTCAGGTCACCCGAGTCCTGGAACAACCAGCCCGCGAACTCGCAAAATCGGGCTCCGATTTCCAGTAATGACGCTCGCATTTCGCCACGTGCTTTCCCGCACAGGTCTTCGACCACGGTCAGCTGGCCACGAAGGGATTCGATGATGTATCGCGGTCCTGCCCATGCGTCCATTCGGACATGTTCGGTCAGCATGAGCTGGAGGTGTTGCACAAAGGCCGGATCGATCGGCTCAGGTACCAGAGTGAGCACGCTCGGACGAGCCAATGAAAGGCACTCATCGATGCCTTGCACCAGTGGTGACTCGGGCTCGGCATACCCCAGCTCCGCGGCTGTCACTTCGCGACCTGCGAACTGATTGAGCACGGCCAGCAGTACTTCGAGACTCCGTTCCTTGGGTCGGTGGACGCCCGCCTTGTATCTCGCGATCGTGCTGCCGTCCGGACTGATGGGCTCACGGCCGTCGGACTGGCTGTGCTCGACCATTTTCCGAGCAAGCGCCTTGTTGGGCAGGTTTAGTTCCGCGAGTAGCTCAGCCAAAGGTGTTTGGTGCCTACCCGATTGACGCTCGCCTGTGCTCATCGCCGCCTCCCCATGCAGAACAAGTACAGCATGACCGAGCGACATGTTTTCAGGATTCCTCGCATCTCCCCCGTCATGTTCTCGGTCGCCTCCGCTGTGATGTTCCGTTCGAACGTGACCGGCGCGCCTGTCTTCCCTTTGCGCGACCGTTGCCGGTGTCGACGCTGTCGGCCTCGGGTTCAACGAACTTCGACAACGCTACGGCGATGGCCATGTCACGGTCATTCGCTGCGTGCTGATAACGCATCGCTGCCGCCGGAGTCGAGTGTCCAAGGCGGTCCATCAGTTCCTTCAACGTCGCACCCGTCAACGCTGCCAGCACTGCGCCGGTATGCCGAAGGTCGTGCAATGTCAGATCGGCCTTGCCGTCGCCATCCGTGTCTTCACCGTCGCCCTCCGTCCAGCGTCCGGCTGTGCGGCATGCCCGGTACCAATGACGAGCGAACGTGGAGGGCGCAAGATGTCCACCGTGCACCGCAGGGAATAGCAGCGCACTCGGTTCGGGATCTACATGGTCACGGAGGTGATCTTCAACCGCTGGGATCAAGTGCGGCGGCACGGAAACGTACCGCACCCCAGCTTCGGACTTCGGCGCTTTGACCTTGCGGACCGCTACGCCCTTCTCGGTGCTCTTGAGACGAATCACCCCTCGTTCGACGTAGATCCGCCTCCGCCCTAGATCGACATCCTTCCGACGGAGCTCGGCCAATTCGCCGAATCGCAGCGCACACCATGTTGCGAGCAAGGCCATCAGTTGGAACCTTCTGGGCAGAGTCGCGACGATGATTTCGAGTTCGCTCAGGGTGGCTGGACGGATGATGCGCGCTCGCTTGACGGTGCCAGCGCCCCGTATCCGACATGGGTTTCGATGAACCGGAACCTTCTTGTCGTCAACGGCGGTATTGAAGATCGTGGAGCACAGACCGTAGACCCGCGCACGCAAGGTAGGCGTCTGAGAATTCAGATTGGCGTACCACTTCCTGATGTCTTCTTCTTCAATCGAGCCGATCGGGTACTCACCAAGCGCCGGAAGGATATGGGCGTCAAGCCAATCCCGATAGTCGCCTCGGGTCCGGTCTCCAAGGTCACGCTCCTTGATCCACCGTTCGGCGTACTCACGGAAGGTCATCCTGACCTCAATCGGAGTCTCGGTATCCGGTGGCTGCCAACGCTTTCGGATGATGTCCGCCTGCACCACCGACAGCCAAGCGCGCGCGTCCTGCTGTGTCAGAAAATAGGTTGGCGCTTTGTACCGCCGTCCATTCGGACCGTAGTAGCGCGCTCGAAACCGCCCGGTCGGCAATTCATCAACCGACCCGAACGTCCCCGACTTCCGGCGCTTGCGGCCCTCCCCACGGACCATAAGAGTTCACCTCAGACTTGCGTTCTGACCTGACCCTGACCTCGGCTGACCTAAATTCTGACCCGAGGTAATGACCTAGATCTGACCTGAGAGAAGTGTATCGGTGCAGATCGGTGCCGCCTAGCGCAAAAGACGCATCATCGAGAATTCGCTGATAACAGTGGGTTTCAGCTGGTCAAGGTCACAGAACATAGAGCGTGCGTCACTGGTTCAATCCCAGTATCGCGCACCGAAGTGGTCACGGACGTCGCTGCCGCAACACGCGCCACGCCAGCGCACCCCGCCGATCCGGCGATATGGGACGATCTGCGGAGTGACCAGCAGACCCGAGCAGCAGCGGCTACGCGACCTCGCGGTATTGCGGCGCGTCCGGGACCGGATCGACCGGGAGTACGCCCAACCCCTGGATGTCGAACGACTCGCCCGGGACGCGCACATGTCGGCGGGACATCTCAGCCGCCGGTTCCGGGCCGCCTACGGCGAGTCGCCCTACTCGTATCTGATGACGCGGCGGATCGAACGCGCCATGGCGCTGCTGCGGCGCGGCGATCTGAGCGTCACCGAGGTCTGCTTCGAGGTGGGGTGCTCCTCGCTGGGCACGTTCAGCACCCGGTTCACCGAACTGGTCGGAATGCCGCCCAGCGTGTACAAGCGGGAGGCCGCGAACGAGGCGGCCGGCATCCCGGCCTGCGTGGCCAAGCAGATCACCAGACCGATCAGGAATCGAGAAGCCTCGACCGGCGGCCGGTAACTACCGTGATCAGCATGGACATCAGCATCAATGCCTCCTATCTGCCCCAGGACGATCCGGACGCCGCGCTGGCGTTCTACCGGGACACCCTCGGCTTCGAGGTCCGCAACGACGTCGGCTACGAGGGCATGCGCTGGATCACCGTCGGCCCGGCCGGTCAGCCCGATGTCGCGATCGTGCTGCATCCCCCGGCCGCCGATCCCGGCATCACCGACGACGAGCGGCGCGTCATCGCCGAGATGATGGCCAAGGGCACCTACGCCGGGATCAATCTGGCCACCCGCGACCTCGACGGCGTCTTCGAGAAATTGCAGGCCAGCGACGCCGCCGAGGTGGTGCAGGAACCGACCGACCAGCCGTACGGGGTTCGGGACTGCGCCTTCCGCGACCCCGCGGGCAATATGGTCCGCATCAAGCAGCTGGACTGAGAGCCGTCCGACGAACAAGAGGAAGACACCACGAGCTATGGCCAAGAAGACGGACACGCGGTCGCCCGCGCACGCGGCCGACACCCACGATCTGATCCGGGTGGTCGGCGCGCGGGAGAACAACCTGAAGGACGTCAGCGTCGAGATCCCCAAGCGCCGGTTGACCGTGTTCACCGGCGTATCGGGCTCGGGCAAGAGCTCGCTGGTGTTCGACACCATCGCCGCGGAGTCGCGGCGGCTCATCAACGAGACCTACAGCACCTTCATCCAGGGCTTCATGCCGACCCAGGCGCGACCTGACGTGGACGTGCTGGACGGTCTGACCACCGCCATCATCGTCGACCAGGAGCGGATGGGCTCCGACCCCCGCTCCACGGTCGGTACCGCCACCGACGCCAATGCCATGCTGCGCATTCTGTTCAGCCGACTCGGCAAACCGCATATCGGTTCCCCGCAGGCGTTCTCCTTCAATGTGGCCTCCATCAGCGGGGCGGGCGCGGTCACGGTGGAGAAGGGCGGCCAGCAGGTCCGGGAGCGGCGCAGCTTCAGCATCACCGGCGGGATGTGCCCGCGCTGCGAGGGGCGCGGGTCGGTCAACGACATCGACCTGACCCAGCTCTACGACGACAGCAAATCGCTCAACGGGGGCGCGCTGACCGTCCCGGGCTACAGCATGGACGGCTGGTACGGCCGCATCTTCAGCGGCTCCGGATTCTTCGATATGGACAAACCGATCAGGAAGTTCACCAAGCGTGAACTCAACGATCTGCTCTACAAGGAGCCCACCAAGATCAAGGTCGAGGGCATCAACCTCACCTACGAGGGCATCATCACCAAAATGCGCAAGACCATGCTGGCCAAGGACGTCGACTCCTTGCAGTCGCATGTGCGCGCGTTCGTGGAACGGGCGGTGACCTTCCAGACCTGTCCGGACTGCGACGGCACCCGGCTCAGCGCCGAGGCGCGCTCGTCGAAGATCGGCAAGGTCAATATCGCCGACGCGTGCGCCATGCAGATCAGCGATCTCGCCGAATGGGTCGGCGGACTGCGGGAACCGTCGGTGCAGCCGCTGCTGGACGCGCTGCGGCACACGCTCGACTCGTTCGTGGAGATCGGGCTCGGCTATCTGTCGCTGAACCGGCCCTCGGGCACGCTGTCGGGCGGTGAGGCGCAGCGCGTCAAGATGATTCGCCACCTCGGCTCCTCGCTCACCGATGTCACCTATGTGTTCGACGAACCCACCGCCGGACTGCATCCGCACGACATCCAGCGCATGAACGATCTGCTGCTGCGACTGCGGGACAAGGGCAATACGGTCCTGGTCGTCGAGCACAAGCCGGAGACCATCGCCATCGGCGACCATGTGGTGGACCTCGGTCCGGGCGCGGGTGCGGCGGGCGGCGCCATCTGCTTCGAGGGCACCGTCGACAAGCTGCGCACCAGCGGGACCATTACCGGGCGGCACTTCGACGACCGCGCCACGCTCAAGAGCGAGGTACGGGAACCGAACGGGGCGTGGAAGATTCGCCATGCCAAGACCAACAATCTGCGCGATGTCTCCGTCGATGTCCCGCTCGGCGTGCTCTGTGTAGTCACCGGCGTGGCCGGATCCGGCAAGAGTTCGCTGATCCACGGCTCCATTCCCGGCTCCGACGGCGTGGTGGCGGTGGACCAGACGCCCATTCGCGGTTCGCGGCGCAGCAATCCGGCGACCTACACCGGGCTGCTGGAGCCGATCCGCAAGGCGTTCGCGAAGGCCAACGGCGTCAAGCCCGCACTGTTCAGCTCCAATTCCGAAGGCGCGTGCCCGAATTGCAACGGCGCGGGCGTGGTCTACTCCGATCTGGGCATCATGGCCGGGGTCGCCACCACCTGTGAGGTGTGCGAGGGCAAGCGGTTCATGGCGGAGGTGCTCGAATACACCCTGGGCGGCAAGGACATCAGCGAGGTGCTGGCCATGCCGGTGACCGAGGCCGTGGAATTCTTCGGCGACGGCGAGGCCAAAACCCCTGCCGCGCATGCGATCCTGCGGCGGCTCGCCGATGTCGGGCTCGGTTATCTGACCATCGGGCAGCCGCTGACCACACTGTCCGGCGGTGAGCGGCAGCGGCTCAAGCTGGCCACCCACATGGCCGACAAGGGTGGGGTGTACGTCCTCGACGAGCCCACCACCGGCCTGCATCTCGCCGATGTGGAGCAGCTGCTCGGACTGCTCGACAAGCTGGTGGAATCCGGCAAGTCGGTGATCGTCATCGAGCATCACCAAGCGGTGATGGCGCACGCCGACTGGATCATCGACCTCGGACCGGGCGCGGGCCACGACGGCGGCACGATCGTCTTCGAGGGCACGCCCGCCGATCTGGTGGCCAACCGCTCCACACTGACCGGTCAGCACCTCGCGGAGTACGTGGGAGCCTGACCCCGTCAGGGCAGCTGCTCCCATGCAGCTTCGAGGACCTCACGGAACAGGGTGCGACAGTTCCCGTCGTCGAGGTCCTCGAAGTCGGCGAGCGGTGGTCGCAGCATCAGCGCGTTCACCACGAAGGCCGAGCGGGTGCCCTTGAGCCGGTAGAGCCGTTCGAACCGGCGCTCGGCGAAGCGCACATCGTGTTCGAGGCCCGAAATGCGGCTGGCGACCCGGGTTTCGCGGGCATAGTCGTATTCGCCCGCCACCACGTAGCGGTCGTCGACCAGCAGCAGGCCGGAGGCATTGCTGGCGTGCTCGCGCTTGACCACGACATTCTCGACCCCGGCACGCACCAGCCGCCAGAGCTTGTCCGCGTAGGGCCAGACGTCGGCGACATCGTCCAGGACGTACATGCGCCGGATGTCCACCCGGGCGGAACCGGTGCGGCTCGCCAGGTGCAGCAGGACGTCGTGGTAGTCCTCGCCGACGTCACCGCCGATGGAACCGAGTGTCGCGGAGTGGATGATACGCACCGAACGGGTGGCGTGGGTGACGATGGCGCTCCAGTCGCTCACCGTATTCCACTCCCACACCATGGCGCTGTGCGAGGGCACCTGCGCGAGCACGTCTTCCGCGCGTTCGAGTTGACGTTCGGCGATCTCGCGCAGGGGCTGACAGGCCGCCCCCGCGCGAGCGGCCTCGATCAGGCTCCGAGTCAGGCGCAGACCCCGTTCGACGGCTTCGACATCCTCGCCGAGGAGCACGTTGAAGCGCATACGCAGCGCGTCGTGCCGATTGTCGACGGCCCGGGCGGTGGCTGCGCGTCCGGGTGCGGGCAGCGCCGCACCCAGCGCCAGGCTGAGCCGTTCGCGCAGCGACAGCTGCGGTATCCGGGAACCGTTCTCGATCTGCTGGATGAGGCTGCGCGAACATCCGACCTTGGCCGCCAGGGTCGCCTGGGTGAAACCCCGGTCCTTGCGCAGACGGCGGACCACGTCGCCGATGGCGTCGCCCTCCGGATTCGCCAGCATCGCGCCCCTCCCCTGCCCGTGCCGCCCAGGGTGTGTCATGTCAGCCTAGTTCGTGCCACGAAATGCCACCAGACATCCCATGATTCACACCGATGCCCGGGCGGGGTCGAACTGGTCGGGCAAATGGCAAGTGACAGCAGTCATTTCGATTGATCGGGGTAATTCATCGCTCGTACCGTCGAATCGAGCACCTACGCGAGAGGTGAAATACGATGACACTCCGGATAATCGGGCCGCTGATAAGCAGTGACCGAACACCCGAGTTCGCCCGGGAGACCGAGCCGGGTAGGTGGACGGTGAGTTGGCTGCCAGGCTTCGCCCTGTCACGCGAACAGGCGATCAGCGCCATGGTTGTCGACGAGACACTCAGCGATCCCACGGCGGTGGACGCCGAGCTCGCCATGGAGACGGCCACGCTACGCGCCGCCGAACTCGGATTCGATCTCCGGGAGGTCGTGCTACGTCTGTCGGTTCGCGTTCTGGAGCGGGACCGAGCGGGCGCGCCACCATCGCACCAGCATGGTGGACCCGGTGACGAGCAGGGCTGCCAGCGGGATCAGCGGCAGGTAGGAGACCCATACGATGGGTTCCTCCGGCGCGAGGGCGACGAAGGTGGCGAGCACGGTCACCGTGAAAACGACCGCCGACCAGCGGTGCGCCTGCCGCACCCGCTGTCCCCGCACCCAGCCGACCGGGCGCGGCGCGGCACCGCGACGGGCGCTCGTATACGACGACACCAGCAGGTACAGACCGGAGAACGCCAGTACGGCGAGCGGCGGCAGCGGCAGGTAGGACAGCCATTCGGGGCCGCCCACCGCCAATCCGATCACGGTGACGACGGTGGTCGCCACGAAGGTGACGGCTAGCCACCGGTGTGCCTGCCTGATCCGGATACTCCTGGTCATGGTGGTCTCCTCTCCGTTCGAGCCACGCCGCCGCGGCACTCGCGGGCGGATGTTCCGAAGTCGACGCTAGCTACGGCCCGGAGAGCAGCGCTTCTCGATTCCTGACCGATTGCGGCGGCCGTCGCGGCGCAGGTCGTCGGCGCCGTCGCGGCGCGGGATCGGGCGCGAGCCGAGCAGGTTCGCCGCCGCGAACGGGCACCGCGGGCGTCCACGACAGCTATTCGGGCACCGGCGCGCCGGAGATTCCGCAAAACGGGCCGCGACGCGGCAAACCGCCCGCACCCCAGACGGACCCGACCGGTGCGCACACCGGTGCGCTCGAAGCCGTTTCGCGGTCACCGGTCCCGCACGGGAGGCGGGGGCCGCCCCCTAGGGTTGAAGCCGACGGGTGCGCCCGCCGAGAGGAGTTGCCGATGGAACACTTTCTGCCGTTTCGCAAGAGCGCGGTCATCTCGCTGTGCGCCGACGAGGTGCCCGAGACCGAGCGGGAGTCCTTCCTGGAGTTCGCCCGATTACTGGCGGCCCTGGTCCACTACTCGTTCCACGAGCGCGGCGATGCGGTGCTGGACGCGTATCAGCTGGTCGATCCGGCCGAGGATATGCGGGTGATTCGGACCGCGACCCCGCCGGAGCGGGCGGCGGCGCGGCAGCGGGTGGAGCGGGAGCTCATCGCACTGGCGGAGGCGGCCAATTTCACGCGCATCGACGAGGCCGAGATCGAGCGGGCCTTCGCCGAACAGTCGCTGGTGAAGGTGCGGCTGGAGGTGGAGGACGAGAATATCGACACGGTGCTGTTCTTCCGGCGCGGCGAGGCACGCAAAACCGAACGGGTGAAGTCGCTGTACGGGTTGCGGCGGCGCACGGTCGAATTCACCAGCTACGCCAAGGTGCTGGTGTATATCGCGTTCACCGAGCGCGAGCAGGCCGACGACGGGCAGCCCTCCGGCGGTGTGCTGTTGAAACTGTTCCAGGATGTGCCGCGCAATGATCTGGAGATGCTGTATCCGAGCGTGCGCGTACGTATGCGACCGCTGGACAAACTGCTCATCGGGGTGCCCGCGGTGGTCTCCGGGATCATCGTCGTGGTCACCAAGCTGATCGCCTCGATGGGACTGCTGGTGCTGCTGCTGGCCTTCTGGCTCGGACTCCGCGACGAATCGGTCACGCTCGATCAGACCGCGCTGGTCACGCTCGGGGCCGGACTGGCGGCCTTCGGCGGATATCTGGTGCGCCAATTCTCCAAGTTCAAGAACCGCAAGATCAAGCTCATGAAGACGCTGTCGGAGCACCTCTACTTCCGCAATCTGGACAATGACGCGGGCGTCTTCCACCACCTGCTGGGGGCGGCGGAGGATTCGGAGGTCAAGGAGGCGCTGCTCGCCTATCACTTCCTGAGCACCGCCGAGCGCCCGCTGACCGCGGCGGAACTGGACCGGCGCATCGAGGAGTGGTTCCGCAAGCACTGGCGGACCACCTTCGACTACGAGGTCTCCGACGGGCTGCGCAAACTGCGGGAGCTGGAGTTGCTCACCGAGGGCGAGGGTGGAGCCCTCGGGGTGGTGTCACTGCCGGAGGCGAAACAGCGGTTGGATCATCGCTGGGACAATCTGTTTCGCTTCCACACGCCAGCGTCGGGCACACCGGGCACACAGAACCGATAGGTGAACGAGCGGGTCTCGGTCGGGCCTTCCGACATCGGTCGGGCAGCCCGGATCTCCCGGGCAGCCCAGAATTCAGGCCCCGGAGGCCCGGGCCGCGGAGTTCAGGCCACGCAGAACTCGTTGCCCTCGGGGTCGGCCATGGTGACCCAGGCGAACGGCCCCTGCCGCCCCTCGTGCAGCGGCTTCGCGCCGAGTTCGGTCAGCCGCTCCACCTCGGCCGCCCGCCGCTCGTCCCCCACCCGGATATCGAGGTGTAGTCGGTTCTTCACCGTCTTGGCCTCGGGCACGAGCTGGAACAGCACCCGGGGCCGCTCCGGATGCCGAATGGCCGTCCCGATCTTCCAGACCAGCTTTCCCCGATGCGTCGTGGTGTCGTCCGCCGAGGCATGCCCCTGCGCGACCATGGTGCGAATGAAGTCCTCGTCCTGGGGTTCGACCTCCCACCCCAGCGCCTCCGCCCACCAGTCGGCCTGGGTGTGCGGATCGGCGCAATCGACGACCACCTGAAATTCGTATCCCACGGGCCGTACCCTAGCGCCGGGCACCGACAGCCTCGTTTCTTCGGACGGCTCGGCCGAGGGAACGCTCAGACGAGATCCGCGAACGATTCGACATCGGCGATACTGCCGGACACGATGAGCTGATCGCCGTCCATCACCACGGTATCCGGCGTGGCATAGGTGAATTCGCCGCCGCGACGCTTGATGGCGACGACCGTCACGTCGAACTGCTGCCGCAGACCGCTCTCGGTGAGCGTCATCCCGATCGCCGCGCGCGGAGCGGTGGTGCGCACCATGGCGTAGTCCTCGTCGAATTCGATGTAGTCGAGCATGCGCCCGGTCACCAGGTGCGCGATGCGTTCGCCCATATCGAATTCCGGCAGCACGACGTGATGCGCGCCGATGCGCTCGAGGATGCGGCCGTGCTGGCGGCTGGTGGCCTTGGCCCAGATGCGTGGGATCTTGAAATCGACGAGCAGGGAAGTGGTGAGAATGCTCGCTTCCAGATCGGTGCCGATGCCGACCACCGCGTGCGGGAAGTCCGGGACGCCGAGCTGTTCCAGTGCACCGATATCGGTGGTGTCGGCGACCGCGACGTGGGTGAGTTCGTCGGAGTAGTTCTGCACCAGGCGCGGATCGGAGTCGATGGCCAGCACCTCGGAGCCGTGTACGACCAGTTCGCGAGCCAGTGAGCCGCCGAACCGTCCCAGTCCGATGACGACGACCCTGGTGCCGGGGTGTTTGGGGGCCTTGGTGAATGGTGTCCTAGCCAACGATGGGTCGCTCCTCCGGTAGCTCGTAGCGGCGTTCGTGCTCGCGCAGCGCGAGGGCGGACGCCAGGGTGATCGGACCGACACGGCCGATGAACATCAGGCCGATCAGTAGCAGATGCCCGGTGGTCGGCAGGTCGGCGGTGATGCCGGTGGACAACCCCACGGTGCCGAACGCCGAGGTGACCTCGAACAGTACGTCGTCGAGCGGCAGATGCGACAGCCGCAGCAGCGTCATGGTCGAGATCAGCACGACGCCGAGGCTCAGCAGCGCGACCGTGATCGCCTGCCGCTGCACGGTGGCGGCCAGCCGCCGTCCCATCACGTGCACAGTCGGCTGGCCGCGCACCTCGGCGTACACCACGAACGCCAGCAGCGCGAAGGTGGTCACCTTGATCCCGCCCGCCGTGCCCGCGCTGCCGCCGCCGATGAACATCAGCGCGTCATTGACAAGCAGCGTGGTGGGGTGCAGCGCACCGACATCCACGGAGTTGAAGCCCGCGGTACGCGGGGATGCGCCGTGAAACACCCCCGCGAGCAGTTTGCCCGGCAGCGCCAGTGGACCGAGGGTTCGAGGGTTGGTCCATTCCAGTGCTGTCACCAGCACGACACCGACGGCGAGCAGACCGGCATAGGTCAGCACGGTGATCTTGGTGTGCAGCGACCATCCCGGAACTCGGACGCCCCGCAGCCGCGAGCGCATCGCCCGCGACACCTCGAATACCACCGGGAAGCCGATGCCGCCGAGCACGAACGCGATCATGATCGGCCCGATGATCCAGAAGTCCGTGGCCTGGCCGACGAGATTGTCGGAGGCGAGGCCGAATCCGGCGTTGTTGTAGGCCGAGATCGCATGAAACACGCCCCAGTACAGGGCGGAGCCGAAGGAATCCGGTGTGGTCGCCAACCGACGCGCGGTCAGCGCCGCGGCCACCACCACCTCGATCGTCAGGCTCATGGCGACGACGCCGAGGACGACGCGCTTCGTCTCGCCCAGCCGCAGGGTCTTGGTCTCCGCCTGGGCGATGAGCTGCATCCGCAAACCCATGCGGCGGGCGACGAGCAGCCCCAGCAGCGAGGCCGCCGTCATGATGCCGAGGCCACCGATCTGGACGAGCGCGAGCACCACCGCCTCGCCGAACGCGGACCAGTGGGTGGCCGTGTCGACCACCACCAGGCCGGTCACACAGACCGCCGAGGTGGAGGTGAACAGGGCGGTCACCGGATCGGTCCAGGTACCGGAGGCCGCGGAGACCGGCAGCATGAGCAGCAGCGTGCCGAGCAGATTGGCCGCGGCGAAGCCGGCCACCGTCAGCCGGGCGGGATGCCCCAGCGGACCCAGTCGCCGGATCACCGGCAACGCGGTTCGTCCCATCCGATCAGTACGCCGAGCCCGATGGCGAACCGACGCACCCAGTCACTCGGCCTCCTCTGTCGCACCCGACTCCGACCGGTACGGCCGGCCCGGGGGGAGTCTATCCGCGCGATCGGCGCCGACCGCCGAAGCCGCACTGTGGGTTGCGCCACCGGGCACGGCTCATGTCGACTCCGCTTTCGGGCGCACGCGCAGGTGCGCGCGTTCGCCCTGTTTGCCGAAGAGGCTGAGGAATTCGACCGGATTATCGTCGGCCGGACCGAACCAGTGCGGGACGCGGGTGTCGAATTCGGCCGCCTCACCGGGGAGCATGACGAAATCGTGTTCGGCGAGGATGACGCGCAGGCGGCCGTTGAGCACGTAGAGCCATTCGTAGCCCTCGTGGGTCTTGGGATCCGGTTCGCCACGGTGAGCATCGGGGGCGAGCACGAGCTTGTACGCCTGCACGCCGCCGGGGCGGCGGGTCAGCGGGATCATGGTCATGCCGTGCTGGGTGACCGGGCGCAGGTGGACGCGCGGATCGCCGGTGGGTGGGGCGCCGACCAGTTCGTCCAGGGTGACGCGGTGGGCCTTGGCCAGGGGCAGCAGGAGTTCGAGTGTGGGGCGGCGGGCACCGGATTCCAGGCGGGACAGGGTGCTCACCGAGATGCCGGTGGTGGCGGAGAGATCGGTGAGGGTGACATCGCGCTGTTTACGCAGGGCGCGCAGGCGGGGGCCGACCGCTTCCAGGGCCTGATCCAGGTCGTCCATGCCTCCAGTTTGCCATAACAGCAAAGGAGCTTGCCGAAATCGCGGGTTCGGGCGCATGGTCGTCGGCGAGGAGGTGGTCTGGATGACCGAATGGACCGGAAACTATGACGCGGTGGTGATCGGCGGCGGGGCCGCGGGGCTGAACGGGGCGCTCATGCTGGCGCGCTCGCGGCGGTCGGTGCT